>PIWD01000108.1 GCA_003354005.1 Gammaproteobacteria bacterium
CACGCTCTCACACACACACACACACACACACACACACACACACACACACGTACAGGCACATGCAAACGCACACGCACACGCACACGCACGCGCACGCGAACGCGCACGCGCACACTCACGTTCACGTTCACACACACGTACACACTCACACCCGCGCTCACACACAGACATACGCGCAGACGCAGTACTCGACAGCGACAGTGACATCTACATTTTGGGCATGCCTACGCAACCTGCATGGGTACAGTTGGTGGACGAAATCTTGCATCAACATCGTCCACTGTCCACTGGAAGACATTCGCTGCAACGCCCCTCTGCGCGACCCCAACATTTAACATTGAGGCTCCGAATCTGGCCCGGTCGACCCCCCTTCCAATGGACGAAATCTTGCATCAGCGGACCTCCGCCGAACCCCCCTTCCAATGGACGAAATCTTGCATCAGGGGACCTCCGCCGAAGTTGGAGTTGCAACTTTGAAGCAGGGGGTGTCAGAGGGGCCTGACATTATACCAGATATACACGTTGTGCTGGTCGAAGATTCAGCGCGCACTTTTTTTGATGCAAGATTTCGTCCATCAACCGGTCTCATCAATCACAGCCGCCGTCGCCGCTTGGCGGCTTCCCATCAATCATTGCCATCGCGGGCGAACCAGTCGCTTCTCGCGGCCCAGACCGCCCACTGGGCAGTGCTGCCCAGGCCGGCGATCCGGCACCCCGACAGGCGCAGCGGCATACCGGCAGGCGGGGCGGGCGACCGGACAGGCGGGGCCAGCAGGCGGGGCGACAGACCGACAGGCGAACCAACGGCCGGGCAGCTTGTTGCCAA
>PIWD01000005.1 GCA_003354005.1 Gammaproteobacteria bacterium
CTAATATTGTTGCTAAGACAAGACTGTTTCCTACAAATGTATCTTTCATTTTATTTCCCTATATTAATTTTTAAACTATACAACATCACTGCAAGGCAAATAGATATTACACCCAACTAACATACAAAGGCTCGTACACATAAAACCCACAATAACATTCGCTAATGGTTGCACCTTTATTAGCTTTTGACAAGCCCATTATCGCGTATGTTGCATCATTAGGATTCAGGTTATTAATAATGTTGTCGTCTGAAAACAGTACTTACGAACACACACACACTTACACTATACCTAAAGGAGATTTCTGATGAAAATTATTGAAAATACCTTAATAGCAGCTCTAAAAAAATTTAAGATCGGGGTAATAAGTAGAGAGGTTTCAGAAACATGACAAAAAAAATAATGGCTACTTGCCTTATGGCACTTATAGTCCTATCTCTATTAGGGCTATTAGCCTTACTAGTCTTACATATTATTACTATCCCATTAGCATACCCTCTGCTGATTACTCTCTATGTGTTACTCGGCGTAACCGCGTTGAGCTTTTTGATACTCTTCCTATTTGAACTAATAACAATATTTTATAGTGACATCTCCGTCAATGTTGAAGATATTGTTAACTCGAGTGAACATGAGATGACTCTTACCACGAATAGAGTTATGTTGGAAGATGGGAAGAGTTTGAGCCACTTATCAACAAATTTAATTTAAGTATTCAGCAGAAAGATGAGAAGGCTAGTGAAGACCAAAGTAAATTCTCTGACTCCATCCTATCCCAATAATATATAAGCCATCAATCAGATATCAAAATAACGTCGCGCATTGATAAACAATCGAAACCAAGGGCTATCCTCGTAAGATCGCCATGCTGGAGGACACCAAGAAAATTGGACATTACGCACGAGCCGTTCTGGGTGGGGCATCATGATTAAGATGCGCCCATCTTCACTGCAGAGTCCAGCAATACCCTGTTGACTGCCATTGGGATTGTCTGGGTAATATTCACTACGCTCTCCGTTTACATCGCTATAGCGCAGTACAATAGGACGATCGGGGATATTACACCTAGAAATACGCCCTTCCATATGTGATACAATAATCGGTAGGTGCGAGTTTCCCATATCACGTAACCAAACTGAGTTCCCCGCTTCAATCCGTACATTGACTAACCTTGCTTCAAAACGTTGGGATTGATTGTCTAAAAAATCTGGAAAATGCGCTGCTCCTGGTATGAGGTCACGTAGTGCACTGAGCATTTGGGCACCATTGCAAACCCCTAAACTTAAGCTATTTTTACGCTCAAAAAATGTGATGAATTGATCATTTAAACGAGGATGGTAGCGTATGACACTGGCCCAACCACGCCCTGCCCCTAGGACATCTCCATAAGAAAATCCTCCACAAACAGCCAAACATTCAAAGTTTCGTAGTTGCTGCTTCCCTTCTATGAGGTCATGTATAGCTACATCAACACTCTCAAAACCTGCATGCGTAAATGCTGCCGCCATTTCACGATGGCCATTCACCCCTTGTGCACGTAAAATTGCCACTTTTGGTTTTTTATGACAGATTGTAAAGGGGGCTGACAGGGTATCGTCAAGGGGAAAACTTAGTTGTGCCGATAGTTGATGCTCCTGGTTACTCGTAAGACGTGCTTGTACTTGTTGTACACAGCTTGGGTTGTCACGTAGAAAGCACATTTGATGGCTGGTACTAGACCATTTCTGCTGTAACTTTACACGCTTTTCATTGAATAGAGTTTGTTCTTTATGATGCACAACTAAGCGGTCGTCATCTCTGAGTGTTGCGACCTCATGAACACAATGTCGCAAACCATACATGCTAAAGCAATCGATAACTGCCTGTTGATCTTCTTTTAGAACTTGAATAACCACACCTAACCCTTCGTAAAATAGGCTCTGTATGATGTCACTACCCAAGCTTTCTAGTGTGATATTTAAACCGAGATGACTTGCAAATGACATTTCACATAGGCTAACCCACAGTCCGCCATCAGAGCGATCATGGTAGGACAACACACGCTTTTCTTGTTTTAAAGCTGTAATTGCATCAAAAAAACCTTTTAATCGCGCTGGCTCGGGAAATACGGGCACCTGATCAATTGGCAAACTAAAAACTTGCGCCAAGGCTGAACCTGCTAGCCCACGTTGTTCAGTCTCAGCAGAACTGGCAAGGTCAATCAAGAGCAGACACGTTTTCCCTGCCACAGTATCAGGCACAAGCTCTGGAGTTAATACTTGTCTTACATCTTTCAGGGGAGCAAATGCACTGACCACCAGGGATAGTGGTGCGATCATTTCATTGGATACTCCGTCAGCCTGCCAACAGGCTCGCATGGATAGGGAGTCTTTCCCAACTGGAATGGTAAGCTGTAGGGGCAGGCACAGTTCTTGTGTGACTGCCTGTACGGCTTCATATAATTCACCTTCTCGAACTGAATCACCTGCTGAGGCCATCCAGTTAGCCGATAATTTAATGTCACTCAATGCCATAACTGGAGCAGCCAGTAAGTTAGTTATGGCTTCACCAACAGCCATACAAGCTGCTGTTTTAGCCGACCAAACCGCCAAGGGAGAACGTTCACCCATTGCCATGGCCTTTCCTGTGTATCCCTGGTAACTATCTGCTATCACACCAACATCCGATACGGGCACCTGCCAAGGCCCAACCATTTGATCACGTACAACGAGTCCTCCCACACTGCGATCAGCAATAGTAATAAGGAAACTTTTATCACCCACAGCAGGTAGTTGTAAGACTCGCTGTATAGCTTCATGAAGTTCAAAAGTATAGGATGTTCTTAATTGCTTTGTATCACGGGCAATGATCGTAGCTTTACGTATCTGTTGAATCTTTTGTTCGAGCAAAAAGGATAGGGATAGGTCAACGGGTGGTTGATCGTACTGATGTGCTGTGTCTTCAAGTAGTAGCTGTTGAAGCTCAGTTATGCGCCCTACCATCGCATAAGGACAGTTTTCACGTACTGCCAGTTCAATAAAAGTAGCCCACTGCACTGTGTCAATGGCCAATATGTAGCGTTCTTGCGCTTCATTACACCATAGCTCTAAAGGTGACATACTGGGTTCAGCATTTAAGATTGCACGTAACTGCACGTTCACGCCTCGCTTTGCATCATAAACGATCTCTGGAATAGCGTTTGCCAAGCCTCCAGCCCCGACATCATGAATGGACAAAATAGGGTTAGGCTGTAATGCGCAACACGCCTCAATAACCTGCTGGCAACGTCGCTGCATTTCGGGATTGCTACGCTGCACAGAGGCAAAATCTAAATCTTCTTTACCACTACATACAGCACCTGAAGAAATCGCACCACCACCTAATCCAATACGCATCGCAGACCCACCGAGCACCACAAGCTTTGTGCCAAGAGGAAGGTCTTTCTTTTTTGCCTGCGAGGCACGTATTTGACCCATACCTCCAGCAATGACAATTGGTTTATGGTAGCCGTAGAGGCTGCCGTTGATTTTGGCACTGTAGGTTCTGAAATAACCATGAATAGTCGGTCGCCCAAACTCATTGGCAAAGGATGAAGCACCAAGCGGAGCATGTAGCATGATGTTCTGTGCACTAGCCAAATGTTCTGGCTTACTACCCTTCCATTCCCATGGCAGAGGTAATGACTCTAGACAGAGATCAGAGACACTAAAGCCAATTAAACCAGCACGTGACACAGCCCCACGCCCCGTCGCGCCTTCATCACGAATTTCACCCCCGATACCCGTTGCTGCACCTGGCCAAGGTGATACAGCTGTCGGATGGTTATGTGTTTCAACTTTAATGACCCAATGTAATTGTTGATCTTGATAATGATAGTGATGCGTCAGGGGGTTGCTGTCAAAATAAGCGAACTGACTACCTGTTAAGATCGCGGCATTATCAGAATAAGCGCATTCAACACCTTTTGTATGCTGACGATAGGTATCGCGTACTTGATCAAATAAGCTCTGCATCATTGCTTTGTCATTTATAATCCAGCTCGCATTAAAAATTTTATGACGGCAATGTTCGGAATTAATCTGTGCAAACATCATAATTTCAACATCACTTGGGTTGCGCTTTAATTCTTTAAAATGCCGGTAACAAAGCTGTATTTCCTGCCCTGATAAGGCTAGACCATATTTTTCATTATAAGTCGTCAAAACAGCAATGCCTTTTTCAAGCATGGGGATGGTGTGCATGGGTGCTGGTGATGCTTGATCAAATAAATGTTGCACATCAGCCCAATCCAATAATACAGTTTCAGTCATCGGGTCTGACAATGCTTGCCCACACGCCTCTAACCATGTGGACTGCCAAGATGTACCATCTTGTAAAGCAAACATGGCAACAACACCTCGCTCAATTCGCTTGACACATTGATCAAAGCCACAATGACCCAGCAAATCTGTTGTCTTCGATGACCAGGGACTTATTGTCCCTAAACGTGGCACAAGCCAACATGACCGCCAATCTCGTTTTTTAGATTCTAATAAACTCGGTACGGCAACTTCCCCCTCCTCCAAGTAATCGGCCTGTAACAAATTACTCAAACGCACTCGCTGTTCTGTCGTTAAAGCATCACCTGTTATATCAAGCAAATACACCGCATAAAGGTGTAGACCTGCTATTGGCAATTGCAATGCTACCAAGCGTTCGTTAAGTTGGCGATCGATTCTTAGTGGTGTGTGACTGATAAAAATAGACATCTGATACTCCCAATTTCTGAAGATAGGGGCTTTACGCTCATTTTGAGTGAAAGGTCTAATGGAATCAACGGCCACGTGCAAACCACGTGTTCATTTCCTTAATGGTTATCTGTCGCCAGGTGGGTCGGCCGTGGTTACATTGGTTGCTGTACCCACTTTTTTCCATATCTCTGAGCAAGGCGTTCATTTCTGGTAGAGTTAGTTGTTGATTCGCGCGTATCGCACGATGGCAGGCCATAGTGCCAAGTAGTTTATTTATCGCTTGTTGCAATGCTGCGTCACTTTGGTATTGTATCATTTCACCGAGCAGATCACGAAATAGTTGCTCAATGTTGCTGTGCTGTAGCAATGCTGGCACACTGTTCAGGCTGATTTTGCCTGGTTCAGTGCAGTTAGTGTCTAGTCCTAGTCGTCTGAACCAGTTTTGGTGTTCGGAAATAAAGTCACTTTCTCGCTCTGTAATGCGCACTGGCAAGGGGTTGAGCAAGATCTGTTTTGAGATGCTGCCTCGATGGTATAGTGTTTTTAGGCGTTCATATTTGATACGCTCATGGGCTGCATGCATGTCAACTACAATAAGCCCTTGTTCATTTTCTGCCAGGATAAAAATACCGTGCACTTGTGCAACTGCATAGCCCAGCGGTGGTTTATGCAGTGAAGGGGCTTGTGATGTTTCTACAGCTATTTCGCCCTGCTCTATACTCTCTACTGCAAGTTCCTTTTGCTGGGGAGTCATCTGTTGTGTGGAGGTAGGATGGCTACAATAAGTTTGGCCGTCTGTCACAGTGGGGTTGTTAGCACAATGTGTGACTATGTGATCAACTTTAGGAGGCTTTGGAAGTTGCTGGGTTGTAATAGCAGTATCGTTTGCTTGGTCTATTTCAAAAATAGAGGGCATGTCCATGATCGATTCTGATGTAAAGGCAGATTTTCTTTTTCTCGTATGAACGGGGGTGGTACTCAAGGATACTTCGGTGGGTTTTATTTGTACTAAGGCTTGTTCGATGCTTTGCTGGACAAAGCTACTAATCAGTTTCCCATCATGAAAACGTACTTCCGTTTTGCAGGGATGAACGTTGACATCAACAAGTGTTGGCTCAAGTTCTAAGTATAAAATATATGCAGGATGACGACCATGTTGTAATACATCATGATACGCTTGCCGTATTGCATATTTAATTTGTTTATTTTGTACATAGCGGTTATTGATGTAGAGGTATTGTAAGTTGGTCTGTGCACGACTAAAGTTGGGAGAGCCAATCCAGCCAGTTAATTTAAAGCCAGTTTGTCCTTGTACAGGTTCTTCAATACGTAGGGCTTGTTCAATGAAGTCTTGTCCAAATACAGCAGCAATTCGTTCTTGCTGGGCTGCTAAATCAGAGGACACTTTAAAATGACGTATGAGCCGTTGGTTATGTTGCAAACGAATATCAATATCGAAGCAGCTTAGTGCTATTTTTTTGACTTGATCATACAGATACTGAAATTCTGTGCGTTCATGACGTAAAAATTTACGCCGTACTGGTACGTTGTAAAATAGATCATGTACATCAATGCTTGTTCCCTGCGTGCGTGCCGCCGGCTCAATTATGGCTTCATCGAGTAAACGATCGGTCATACGAAGACACCAGGCATGATCTGCACCAATAGCTTTAGAGGTAAGTGCTACTCGAGAAACATAGCCAATACTTGCTAATGCCTCACCACGAAAGCCATAGCTCATGACAGATTGTAAATCTTCAAATGAGGCAATTTTACTGGTTGCATGCGGTGTTAAGGCAAGTGCTAAGTCATCTTTGATGATGCCTGTCCCATTATCACTGACTTGTATCCTCTGAATACCACCTTTTTCAACAAGAATCTCAATCTTATTTGCTGATGCATCAAGGCTATTTTCGATCAGTTCTTTGACAACGGATGCTGGCCGCTCAATGACTTCTCCTGCCGTGATTTGGGCTGTTAGTTGTTTTGTTAGACAATGAATGGACATAGTGATTCCTTTGGTTAAAATCAATTTTAGCGTTAAAGTATGTCTCAATCGCACGAGATAATGCAAGGGCAATACGCTGCTGGTAGGCAGGTGTGCTGAGTTGATCGGATTGTTTCGGGTTAGAAATAAAACCAGTTTCAACAAGTATTGATGGAATATCTGGTGCTTTTAGAACGATAAAACCAGCAAAACCAAGTTTTTCATGATGTAGGTGCGTCACTAGCTTAAGCTGCTTCAAAATCAGTTCACCAACCTGTGTACCTACTGCAATGGTAAAATTTTGTGATAGATCGAGTAAAATACTACTCAGCAGATAGTCCTGTTCTGCTAAATCAATACTGCCAGCTAGTTTAATGTGTCTCCTTATCCGAGATAACCAGTGCCAGCGATTAGCTTCAACTGAACGGCTACGCTGTGATAAGACATAAACAGAGGCACCCTGTAAGTTAGGGTTATTACTAGCATCGGTATGAATGGCAATCAATAAGTCAGCACGTGCATGACGTGCGATATTTAAACGTTGTCGCAGATTAAGGTAACTATCGTCTTTACGTGTTAAGCTTGCCTTAAAATTCGGTTTTTTATTTAGCAATTCTCGCAATCGCTTAGCAATTGATAGGGCAACAGTTTTTTCAAAGACTTTTTTATCATAGCTGACAGCACCAGGGTCAACTCCACCATGACCAGGGTCAATAACGATATGAATAATACTCCGTTTCCGTGCTTTCATTAATTTAAGGTTCTGGGATTTTAATACTGTTCGATGCAGTTTGTGGTTTACTTTTTCCATAGTATGGGTCTTGTTGTTTGCTTTTTTCACAATATGTGATGTATGGTGTATTTTTTTTATGACAGCAGGTTTTTCAGGCTGTATGACTTTAACGGGATGTAGTGCTTTAAAACGACATACACATTTTTTCCCATGATGGGTGTAGCTTAATTTGACTGGCCTTGAAAATTGAAGATAGAGTCGATGAGTGCCATAATCACCACGGCAAAGTTGTACTGCACGAAGAAGATCATAGGGTTTATGAAAAGATGCTGTACGCATAAGATGCATATTGGGGGCAAAATCAATGATAAAACGCTGACCATCAGGTGATAACCAATGATGATCAACTCCAATGGAACTTTGACTACGAAAAGCTAGTTGCACATTGTTGGTTTTCACCACTAATGATGCCTTGATTAGTATTGGTTTCATCGTATGGGCATACATGCAAGCACTGTAGGCCATAAACAAAAAGAACCACCGTAATACTAATTTAAACTGATTAAGTCTGTTATATTTCATCTTGACATCCTCCCCCTAAACGAGGAGGTCTTATAGCGAACTTGGTAGAGAATACTTAAGTTTTTAATTGGCTTCAAATGTTTTTCTATTTGAGCAAACCTTCTGCATTAACTGATTCTGGCAGGTGTGAGCGTTATTCTGTATTCTTTCGATACTAATAGGTTAGAAACCTTTACACACACTTCCATCAGGACACGCACTTCCATCAGGGGTCAATATTAACAATCCTGCGAAGATAAGGCAACAAGTCAGTTGCCAATAGACCACGCTCACCGCCTTCAAGTGCAGCTAAATCAGCCGCTTTTGAGTGCAATAAGACACCCACTTTTGCAGCTTGCAATAAGGTTAAACCCTGTGCCACCAAACCAGCAAGTGTACCAGTTAAAATGTCACCCATACCACCACTTGCCATACCTGGATTACCACCCGTACAGAGATAAAGTGAGTCTGAGAAACCCTTGACAAGCGTCCCTGCCCCTTTTAAGACACAAACACCACCGTAGCGTTTTTGTATCGTAGAAACACTATGAAATCGGTCAATTTGAATCTCAGAGACAGAGCAATCCAACATACGTGCCGCTTCACCTGGATGGGGTGTCAGCAACCAATGTTTGTAATGCAATTGCTCCTGTTTGGCCAACAAATTTAAAGCATCTGCATCAATGACCATCACTTTTTTTAATTTTAAGACGTAATCCAATAAATTCTGCGCCCAAGTATCTTCTCCTAGACCAGGGCCAATTGCGACAATGCTAGCCTTTTCTAAGAGTTGATCGATGTCACCAGCTTTTTCGACACCATGACACATTAACTCTGGCCTGACGCCCATTACAATGTTAATATGTTCTGGTCGTGTTGCAACACTTACCAGGCCAGCACCAACACGTGCTGCTGCTGCAGCCGCCATACATATAGCCCCCCCCATCCCATAGTTGCCACCAATCAATAATACATGGCCACAATACCCCTTGTGGACATTACGAGGACGTGCAGGTAAATGCTTATGAATCAAGCTATCTCCTAAGCAGATCGCAACTGATTTTAAATTTAAATTACGGTAAAACTGTTCTGTTAAACCTAGTGTGTCTAGAATGACTTCTCCACAACACACTGGCCCTAGAGCCGTAAATAAACCCTGTTTCAGCAACATAAAAGTCACTGTCTTATCGGCATAGATGGATATACCAAGTGCTTGACCTGTATCTGCATCTAATCCTGAAGGGACATCAATCGATAAAACAGGAGTTGCAATATGATTTATAGCAATCATTGCTTTGAGATAATCTCCTCCTATCTCCCCGTGCAATCCTATACCTAAAATGGCATCAATGATAAGGTCTGCCTGTTCCAGCAATGCGTTAGTAAATGGTTGACAGGTAATGCCATCCTTTTGGCACTGATAGGCCATCTGATAGACCAAACCAGTCAATTCATTTAGGGGTGAGAAATGCAGGATGGTAACATCTAGGCCACGTCCTTTAGCAAGCCGTGCGAGTACATAACCATCACCTGCATTGCAACCAGAACCACATACAATACAAATCGATTGTGCTTTGGGCCAGTGTTCTAACAAAACGCGTAAAGCAGCTTCCCCTGCTCGCTGCATTAATACTTGCTCCGTTAATTTTTCTTTTTCGTAGGCAGCACGCTCTGCAATTCGTACCTGAGCAATAGTGTGTAAACAGCAGTAGACGCTCATTGATCTTCCGATAGTCTTGGCTTTGATAATTCTTCTGCAAAACAATGTTCACGGTAATAACGCAATTCCTCAATTGAATCATAAACATCTTGCATTGCCAAATGTGCTCCCCTTTTATTCATGGATTTGGAAAGCTTAGGTGCCCAATACCGTGTTAGCATTTTCAAAGAACTCACATCTATATGTCGATAATGAAAATAGGCTTCTAATTCTGGCATACAGCGATAGAGGAAACGGCGATCTTGACAGATGCTATTGCCACACATCGGAGAAGACTTAAATGGTACATACGACCGAATAAAATCTAATGTCGCTTGTTCTGCTTTTTCAACGCTTATCTGACTGGCGCGTACACGATCGACTAACCCTGATTGCGTATGCTGTTTGGTATTCCACGCATCCATTCCCATCAACTTCTGCTCTGGTTGCGAAACCGCATATACTGGCCCTTCAGCAACAATATTAAGATCAGTATCCGTAATAATCGTAGCAATTTCTAAAATAGCATCATGATCAACATCGAGTCCCGTCATCTCTAAGTCAATCCAAATTAATCGCTTACTTGCCATAATAGGCACAACCTCCTTTAAGGTACTACAAACAACCAAACCAGCGCGATAGTCTAATCGATGTTCTTGATATTAGCAAGCCATAGCCCAAACTTTTAAAAGAATTGTAATAACGTTCTGTAAAAACCAAGCAAAGCACAAAATATGACCTATATTAAATGTAGGATCATTACAAAAAAGGAATGACATAATGTTTAATAAATCACTACATATCTCTCTTAACACTGCATTTCAATACGCACAGCAGCAGCATCATAGTAGAGTTACGATTAATCATCTCATGCTGGCTCTCTTGGACGATATTGAAATAATTACATTTCTAAAAAATAACTACCAATGTAATATTCAAAAGCTACGCAATGCGTTGACAGAGATACTCAACGCAGAAAAAAGTACCGCCACTGGACAACGTGCTACTCACCTTGATGCTGCTTTGCAAAATATTCTACAGCAAACCTTCCAAGAAAATGTACTACAAAAAACAGAGATTAATAGTTTTGATATACTATTGGCTATTTTAGTTGATGGGCAAAGTCAGGCAGCACAACTACTTCTTCAAGAAAATATAACAGTACAGTCTTTCCGTAAGCTTATCCAACAAGAAGACATATCCATGCAAGGTTTTGATACCAATTTTGAACAATTACAAATCAACCAAGAAGATACGACTCTTTTTGATACCATGCCCCCTAAAAAAGAAAGTGTACTAAAACAATATGCCATTAATTTAAATGAGTGCGCCGAAAAAAACAAACTTGATCCTCTAATTGGGCGTCAAGAAGAACTGGATCGGTGCATTCAGATACTCTGTCGTCGTCGCAAAAATAATCCTTTGTTAGTAGGTGATGCTGGCGTTGGTAAAACAGCTATTGCAGAAGGATTAGCACAACGTATTGTCAGTGGTACTAATGTGCCACCATTACTAAAAAACTCTATTATTTATGCACTAGATCTCGCTTCACTGATTGCTGGTACAAAATACCGTGGCGATTTTGAAAAACGCTTTAAAGAATTATTTTATGAGTTGGAACATGCGCCCAATACCATTTTATTTATCGATGAAATACATACACTTATTGGAGCTGGCTCTTCTTCTGGTGGCTCTGTTGATGCGGCTAATTTAATTAAACCATTGTTGGGTTCTTATAATAATATTCGCTGTATCGGTGCAACTACACATCAAGAATACCGCGCCATTTTTGTAAAAGATTCAGCCCTCAATCGACGTTTTCAGAAGGTTGATATTGAAGAGCCATCCATTGCAGATACGTATCAAATTTTAAATGGGCTAAAACATACTATGGAAAATCATCATCACGTTAAATTCACTCACTGTGCTATCGAATCAACAGCCAAACTAGCGAAAAGATATATCCATGATCGCAAATTACCAGATGTGGCTATTGATATCATTGATGAAGCAGGTGCGTATCAAAATATGATCAATAAGGACGTAAATAGCAAGGCCATCAAAACCATTTGTATGAAAGATATTGAAAAAATTGTAGCAAAAATAGCAAAAATGCCAATTGAACATGTCATACAAAATGAAAATCAAACCTTGAGGAGCTTAGAAAAGAATCTAAAGAAAAAGATTTTTGGTCAAAATCAAGCGATTGAAGAAATTTGCAGTTCGATGAACCTGTCCCGATCTGGGCTACAGGACGTAAAACGACCAATTGGAAATTTTCTATTCGCTGGCTCAACTGGTGTTGGAAAAACAGAAACAGCACGCCAATTAGCAAATTTACTCGCTATCCCACTGATTCGGTTTGATATGTCGGAGTACATGGAGCGTCATGCCGTATCAAGACTTATCGGTTCCCCTCCAGGGTACGTAGGACACGAAAAAGGGGGATTGCTCACTGAAGCAATTAATCGGAATCCTCACAGTGTGTTATTGTTAGATGAAATCGAAAAAGCACATATCGATATCTACAATGTGATGCTGCAAATTATGGACTATGGCACACTAACCGATAGTAACGGTGAAACAGCTAATTTTACAGATGTGGTAATCATTATGACCACCAATGCTGGTGCACAAAACTTAGAACGTCTTTCACCTGGCTTCAGTAATGAAAAACCGACTGACAGTATGTTAATGGACATTAAAAAGGCTTTTTCCCCCGAGTTCCGTAATCGTTTAGACGCAATCGTAAAGTTTAACCCTTTGAAAAAGGTACATATCAACCATGTCATTAATACCTTGTTGGATGATTTAGAAAATCAGCTCAAGGAAAAAAATATTGCTTTGATTACGACAACACCAGCCCGACATTGGTTAATCCGACACGGCTACGATTCTAATATGGGTGCAAGACCCATGCATCGACTCATTGCCGAAAAGATCAAAAAACCACTTGCCAACGAAATTTTATTTGGAAACCTAACAAGAGGTGGATGCGCTAAAATAATGATTAAAGCTAATCAGTTAGAGTTAAATTATAATGCGAGTGCTGTACAGCACTAATTACACGCCCATTATCTGACAGGAAAGCCAATTCCTGGACTTCCTGTATACTAACCCACTGGTTTACAAGCTCAAAAACTTTGCTAGAATAGTGGTCGTAGAATCAATAAATTGCCACTGTCCAAACATCAATGGAATCATACAGATTGGCACACTCATCTTTTGGAATGATAATGGATAAACCGATCGACATACAACCTAGTGATTTTGCCACAAGGCGACAGAATTTACTGAAAAAAATAAACCATAATGACATTATTTTATTGCAGTCTGCACAAGTACAGTTCCGCAATGGTGATATAAATCATATCTTTTATCAAGACGCTGATTTCTATTACCTAACAGGACTCAATCAACCAGATATGTTGCTGTTGCTACACAAAGATACCACAGAAAATCTCTTTGTTTTATTTATGTCGCAAACACAATCAAAAAAAGATGAATGCTTTCTAGGTAACTTGCCGAGCATAGAGAAAATTTGCCAACAATCAACCGCAAAAATAGTATTACCACTTGAAAAATTATCTGAATACTGCAAAGCCTTGATCAAGGAGGATACACAAGTTTATACACCGCCCACCTTCCCTCACAGTTGGGCAATGCAGCACTTAGACCTACAGCCACCCCACCAGATAAAAAATATTCGGCCTTTAATTCATGAAATGCGCCTAATTAAAACACCCTCTGAATTGGCACTGATGCGTTACGCTATTCATATTTCATGCCGTGCACACATAAGAGCCATGCAATATTGCAAACCAGGCTGTTATGAATATGAAATAGAAGCGGAGTTACAGCATGAGTTTAATTCCCATGACTGCCGTTTTGCAGCTTATCCTAGTATTGTCGCTGGTGCTAATCGCGCAAATATCTTGCATTATCAAAATAACCATGCACAACTACATAAGGGTGATTTACTACTCATCGATGCTGGAGCAAATTATCATTACTATAATGCTGATATCACTCGAACTTTTCCCGTTGATGGCCACTTTACTGCCATACAACGTGATCTGTACCAAGCTGTCCTACACACCCAACAAGCTGTGATCAACATAATCCAACCTGGTATCACCTGGACAAACCTCGAAGTAACAGCCGAACAAGCCATCACCGAAAATCTCATCGACCTAGGCATATTATCTGGATCACTCGAGCAACAACTTGAAATAAAAGCCTATAGAACATACTTTATGCATGGTATCGGACATTGGTTGGGTATGGATGTACATGATGTTGGCGACTACCAAATCAACAATGAAATAAAACGTGAAGAACGCATCCTGCAGGCTGGTATGGTATTTACCGTTGAACCAGGAATCTATATCCGAGACGATAATAAAACAGTTGACAGGAAATGGTTAGGAAAAGGGATACGTATAGAAGACAATATTTTGGTCACCACAGACGGCTGTGAAATTCTATCGAAAACCCTGCCAAAACAAATTAATGCCATTGAAACGCTTATGCAAAATTGATTCTTTTTCAGCAATACCTTATGACTTATTATCAGAAGTTCATTTTTCCCACTTACTTTTCTACATAAAAAAGTGCACATCCTACTTGACTTTTCCATTGGGGGTATATTACACTACGGGAACTGGCTTGGTGGTAAGCAAGTTATAATGGTTTTTTAAATGGATAGTTTTGGTATGATGGGTGAACGTTTGAATAACGAGTTGAGAGGTGGTATCACTTACAGGATGGCGGAGCGGTACGCGCCCATCTTATCCCCAATAGCCGTTGTCCTTGCAGCATTCGTGGGTTCTCTCTTTTTCCCTGCTGTATTAGGTTTGCTCATTCTTACACTGCTCGTCTGCATATTCAATGTTGCCTCTGGCAAGCATCTAGATACTTCTTATCTGTTTATATCTCTTGCAGCACTTCTTGCCGTAAGTGCTTCTAGTTTGATAACCACTATTTTAGTGATCGCTATTTTATGTTCCGCGAGTTATTCCATGTGTGGAAAGTTTCCCACCACTAATCAAGAACAGAATACAACAGAGGTTAAGTTTGGGATTAAGTTTGGGGTCAAGATAAAGTTGTACATACCCTTATTAGCCATCGGAGTCTTTGCCATTGCGACATTTGTAGGTCAACTCTTTGCCCCTGCTATGTTAATAGCACTCCTTCTTACACTGCTCACCTCCATAGTCAGTATTATCAGTAGCGAACATGACTTTAATGCTTCTTGTCTGACTATCCCTTTTGCGACACTTCTTATT
Organism: Gammaproteobacteria bacterium; assembly: GCA_003354005.1. Classification (GTDB taxonomy): domain Bacteria; phylum Pseudomonadota; class Gammaproteobacteria; order PIWD01; family PIWD01; genus PIWD01. Next base: position 14,978 of record PIWD01000005.1, read on the forward strand.
ATACTTGCTGTGTTCAGCCCTATGCTCCTTGTTTTATGCACTTGTCTATATTTCGGAGGTTATTTCGCGTATAAAATATTTGTGAAGAAAGTAACACCTGCTTCTGAGGCATCCACAAGCATGGACAATAGTGTGAGTCTTTCACATACTTTTTGCAGTAAAGCCATGATGCACTATATTGGTTCTTTTTGCATTAGAGGTGCTGGCAATAATGCTCACCACATACAACAAGGACATAATCTAGATTCTTCTCAATAATATATCACCCGTGGTTTTGTGAATTTCCCCTTGTGCGTGCCTACATGAAGGATATTCTACACAAGTGATTAACAACCTATTTCTGGTATGTAGACTATCATATCAGAGATGGCAAGGTTTCCAAATTTAAATCACAAACTAAAAAACACCCATTAAATAGCTCTGCATCTTCAGAATAACCTGCAATATTTCGTAATTACTGTTACAATGGAGTATTAGGTTGATATTCTATCAATAAATTACTACGAGGGTACATGCGTGTTGGACTTAGTCAATCTTGATGTTACTTCACTAAATGAACGGCAGTTAGCCGCAGTAACAACGTCATCGAAACGCCTATTGGTATTAGCAGGGGCTGGTAGTGGCAAAACACGCGTGCTGGTAATGCGGTTCACAAAATTGATAATGGAATCACAGTTGTCACCTTATGAAATTCTAGCTGTAACCTTTACCAACAAAGCTGCACGTGAAATGAAACAGCGCATTGAATCGATGCTTGGACAGACCTTGCATGGTGCTTGGGTTGGAACATTTCATAATATTGCGCTACGTCTACTGCGCCTGCACGCTAAAGAAGCTGGTTTACCTGCCCAATTTCAAGTCATTGATAGTGATGACCAAGTACGTGTTTTACGCCGTATTCAGAAAGACCTAGCATTTGATGAACAAAAATGGCCCTTAAAGCAATCGCAATCATTTATTAATCGCTGCAAAACTAAGGGATATCGTACTGATAGTCTGCAAAAAAAACAGCTTAAGTTACAACCAGTATTATGCCAAATTTACCGCACATATGAACAGGCATGCAAGCAGCAAGGTCTAGTTGATTTTGCAGAATTACTGCTACGAAGTTACGAGCTTTTAATGGAGAATGATACCTTGTTGGCAAACTATCGCCAACATTTTCGCCATATTTTAGTCGATGAGTTTCAAGATACAAACGATATCCAATATGCATGGCTAGAATGTCTATTGAGTAGCAATAATTCTTTTGTTGCAGTAGGTGATGATGATCAGGCTATTTATAGCTGGCGTGGTGCTAAAGTCGAAAATATTCAAAAAATGATCCGTGATTTTAATCAGGTTGAAGTTATCCGACTTGAACAAAATTATCGTTCAACACAGTGCATCTTGTCGGTTGCAAATGCAGTGATCAGCCGTAATACGGTTCGTATGGGTAAAAAACTATGGACTGCTGGCGAAGAGGGCGATCTCGTCTCATTGTTCTCAGCCTCTAGCGAACAAGATGAAGCTAATTTTGTGGTTAAAAAAATAAAAATGCACCATGAAGAGGAGGGGTGTGCCTATCAGAATATGGCCATTTTTTATCGTTCAAATGCTCAGTCACGTATATTAGAAGAAACCTTGGCACGTCATGGCATGCCTTATTGTGTTTATGGTGGACTTCGCTTTTTTGAGCGTGCAGAAATTAAAGATGTACTTGCGTATTTGAGATTTATTGTAAATCATGATGATGATGCCGCCTTAATGCGTATCATTAATTTACCACCAAGGGGAATTGGGCAACTTACAATACAACAGTTAGTCAGTGCTGCCAGTTCACAGCAATTATCACTATGGAAAGCAATAGAATGGCATTTAACCCAAGAAATTCTTCCAGCACGTGCACGCAAGGCTTTGGGTATGTTTGTACCGTTCATTGAAACATTGACAGAACAAGTTGCCTCATTAAGTATGATGCCTGAACAGGTTGAGTGGGTCATAGAGCACAGTGGTCTTCGCGCACATTTTAAACGTCCTGGTGATGAGTCTAGTCTTGCTCGGGTTGATAACCTGGTCGAGCTAGTTCAAGGTTCTGCGCAATTCTACATGCATTATCGGCAGGAGAAAGAACAAAAGCGACAGTCACAATCGGAGAACACGCAATTTTCATTCATGGGTAGTTTCTTGGCGCAAATTGCATTAAGTAGTGGTGAATATGGAAATCGTTTGCAAAATGATGACTGTGTGCAGTTGATGACATTACATGCAGCTAAAGGGCTGGAATTTCAGCTTGTGTTCCTAACTGGCTTAGAGCAAGGATTGTTTCCGCATAAATTGTCATTTGATGATAAAGTGCGTCTAGAAGAAGAGCGACGTCTTTGCTATGTAGGCATGACGCGAGCAATGAAAAAATTATACCTCACGCATGCACAAATAAGGCATCTTTATGGTCAGAGTCATTATCATAAACCATCTATTTTTATCAATGAGATCCCCAAGGAACTATTAGATTGTACTATATCGCAAACTATATCAAAGCCAGCTAATGTCGGAAAGGTCTCTACTTCACTTAAGTCTTCATCTAAATCACCATTTAGTTTGGGGAAACGTGTGTATCATACACGTTTTGGTGAAGGTATCGTCACTAATTTTGAGGGCAAAGGTGCTTACGCACGTGTGCAAGTCCGTTTTACTAAATTAGGTTCTAAGTGGTTAGTCATTGAATATGCTAATTTGGTGGCATTACACTAGATCGATTCTGGGCAACAGTTGTGAATATGGAAAAGCCATTCATTATTGAGCGAAAATGGGTAGCAAAGAGCCGTATTTTTCGTGTCGAGTCCTTGCACCTTCAATTTTCCAATGGTCAGCAACGCAACTACGAGAAAGTGTATGGGCGTGGTAATGCTGTCATGGTACTTGGTGTAACTGATCAACAGGAGGTTTTATTAGTTCGTGAATACGGGGTTGGTATCGAGGATTATTATACTGCCTTCCCACGTGGGGTTATTGATGTAGGTGAAACAGCAATTGAAGCTGCAAATCGCGAGTTACAAGAGGAAGTGGGCTATGCTGCACGTAAATTACGAGTATTGTGTTCATTAACTTCCTCTCCAGGTTACTCAGAAGAACGTATGAGTATCGTATTAGCTGAAGGACTGTACCCTAAAAAGATGTCTGGTGATGAACCTGAGCCATTGCAGATAATACGTTGTTCACTAGATGCATTGGATGGCTTGTTGAACGATAGTGAAGTACATGAAGTACGTACTGTGACAGCAATCCATTTTCTTAAGCAATTATATAGCTAACCCACGCAAAAATGGCAGGAATTTCATTTGGATAGCCATGTTGATTTTGTTGGGCTAACAATAGTATGTTGATGAAGATTGCCAAAAATGAGCGTAAGACCTCCCCCCTATCTTTAGATATGGGGAGTATCAGTATTGCTATTCACCGATACTAAAGCTAATATAGTCTTATCAGTATGGTTATGGAGTATTTTATATTGTGTTGCAAGGTAGTTTAGTTTCTTTGGTCACGCCGATGCGTGGTGATGGTACGCTGGATCTTAATAGTTTTGATAAGCTGATCGAGTGGCATATTAATCAGGGGACGCAGGCGTTTGTCATTCTTGATACGACAGGTGAAGCTGTAGCGTTGTCTGCTGAAGAAAAAGCAATGATCATTCGGAAAGTGCTGGAGGTAACTAAAAATCGTATCCCAGTTATTGCAGGCACGGGTTGTGCCTCAACAAGTGATACGGTACGTTTAACCAAACATGCTAGTGAATTAGGTGTTGATGCTTGTTTGGTAGTAACACCCTATTACAATAGGCCAACGCAAGAAGGGCTTTATTTACATTACGAATTAGTTGCTAAGTCAGTTGACGTACCGATTATTCTTTACAATGAACCCAATCGGACTGGTTGTGACTTATTACCAGCAACTGTAGCTCAGCTAGCAGCTATTCCTAACATCATTGGCTTAAAAGAAACCAATGGTGGTATTGAGCGTATAAAAGAGTTGCGTGATTATTGTAACGGTGCCATTCAACTGTACAGTGGTGATGATACAACAGCATGTGATTTTATCTTTGGGAGTGCTGATGGTGTGATATCGGTCACTGCTAATCTAGCACCTAGCCTCATGCACCATATGTGTGATGCAGCATTGGATGGCCGTCGTGATGAAGCAACTGAATTACAACAGCAATTAGCACCTCTTCATCAGGCATTACTTGTGGGATCAAGCCCCATAGCTGTCAAATGGGCACTGCATGCCATGGGTTTAATCCCTTCAGGGATTCGATTACCTTTAACATCACTGGATTCAAGATTTCATGATGAATTGCGTAACAGATTAAATGATTTAGATATTTTCGATACATTGCTAGAAAAACAAAATGAGGTCATCGGTTAACATGTATCACACTAGCCATTTAATACCTATCTTACTGTTGTGTAGCTTGATTGGGGCATGTAAGACAATGCACTACTCACAAGATGTATCACTGCTACAAGCACAACAGGGTGTCGCATTAAAAATTCCTGATGTTATGCAGGATTTTAAGGGTGAGGATTATTACCCTGTCCCTCAAATAAAGGGATTGTCAACTGGTAAAAAGGTTAAAAAAATCCCTATCCTACCGCCTGGGTTAGCAAAAGTCGTAGCATTTTCTACTGTAAACCAGTCACTTGTTTAACTTGCCATCAATACAGAAGGAGTACATTTGATGAAAAAAAAATCTGAATTATTGTATCATGGTAAAACAAAATCTTTGTATGCAACCGATGAGCCAGATTATCTAGTCGCTAAATTTAATGATGATATAACGGCCTTTAATCAAAAAAAACATGCCATTATTGAGGGCAAAGGTTCATTTAGCAATCATTTCAATGCTTTTATAATGCAAAAACTGAAAGAAGAAGGTGTTGATAACCATTTTCAAAGTAAATTGTCTGAAAATCAATCAATCATCAAGCATTTAAAAATGCTGCCCATTGAGTGTATTGTAAGAAACCGTGCTGCAGGCAGCTTTTGTAAGCGTTTTGGTATCGAAAAAGGGCAAATCCTCGATCCAGCCACCTTTGAATTTTGCCTAAAGGATGATGCACTCAGTGACCCAATGATCAACGAATCAATCTTATTAACACTCAATCTAGCAACAAAAGGCCAAATTGCAGCGGTCAAGAAAATAAGCCAAAGGGTTAATAACATCTTAGAGCCACTCTTTGATGATTCTCAATTTATCTTAGTTGACTATAAACTAGAGTTTGGACTATTTCATGGCGCAATCCTATTAGGAGATGAATTCACTCTTGATACTTGTCGTATTTGGGATCATGACACTAAAGAAATATTCGATAAAGACCGCTTTCGTGAAGATTTAGAGGGTGGCGTTATGCCTTTCTACCATGAAGTGGCCAGACGAGTCGGTCTGAGATGAATTTACATTTTATACGACACCGTCATATGATTACTACCTCCTTCAACTAGATTATTAAGATTCTTATCAACACTACTACCAACTGGCATACTACTACTATGAAGTATGAGGCAACTTCTGTCACGGTAGACAAGTACGATCTCATGTTCTTTTTTATAATTTATACAAATCGATCTCGCATTAACTTCACTAAATTTGCAGAATAAGCTAATTGATACGCTTTCTACATATACCAGATAAGCACTCAAAGCTGTAAAAATAATCCCTAGCACAACTGCCAAAAAAATTGGTATAAACGTAGAACCATAATATGCGAAGTAATATACTACCACAATGGCAAGTACTACCACAATGGCAAGCAGAATTAGACATAAATAACCAGTAATATGATTGTCCCTGGCCGTAGTATCATTAGCATGATTTTCTTTAACGAGCTGCAGAATGTAATAAAAGTTCACAAAAATGATAATTATGATGAATCCCAAAATAGGCCAAACTAACATACTAGGAATCATACTTAAGCTAATAAATACTATAGGAATAACCTGTAGTTTCAAAAGGATGCCCATGATCACCATTACAACTGTACTAACCAATAGCATATATTTTTCCTGGTGAACAGTAGGATTAAAAATATACTTCATATTCTCCCTAACCCTTCCAACTAACCCAATATTCTCTTTAATTCCAATTTTTACTGGGGCAAGGCAACTCACAATACATGCTGCAAACAAACTCCCTGCACCCAAAAACAGCATTACAGGTAACATCGTAGGTGACAATACGACTCCAAATAAAAAAAGCATCACTAATATTGTCATACCTAAACTAGCAAATAAATACAACCAACATAAGAATCGTCTTATTGCTTGTCTAATAATTTTCATAATCATATCTACTATCAATTTCATACATGTATACACTGCCCCGCCACCACTAAACAGTCGCTAACTGTTCTAGCGTAGGATTCTTGCGACCCATAGATGTCTGACTACAACCACCTTTAGAGCATAACAGGCTTGCTGCACCCATGGTTGTGTGGGAACTGCTTTACACAAATGCTTTGCCCAAACGCATCAACCAATAGCAAACTCTTTTATATTCTTAGCTGCTAAGTCATACTATCCATCTACACCCAAACATCAAGGTTACTCAATGCCATTCTGGGTGAAGAATTCCGTAAATACTACTTGTACCATTGTTCTATGAAAATATCAAGCAATATCCAGGAGCTCCTGAATCCGAAAATATTTCTTAAGCTTCTGTTTCACCTTAGCATCCTCAGTTATTGTGAAAAATAAAATTAGAATACCCTGTTATCCCTTACTTAATAAGGATAAATCTATTCATTGGGAACTACTGCTTAGTATTGCATATTTTTAGAATGCACCGCTCTTGCACAACACCATATATCAATCTGTTTAATACCCTGTTCATAAAGCAGTTGAGAAAGCACATTACAAGTAGATCCAGTCGTCATAACATCATCAATAATAGCTACATGCCCAACCCCAACATTAATAGCCCCCCTAATCTCAAAGGCTTGTTGAATATTTTTTTCACGTTGTAAAGCTGATAATTGCGCCTGCGGTCTTGTATGACGGATACGTCGACAAACATTTGGCTGCAATGTAATATCCAAGCATTTGCTAACAATACGTGCAATTTCAAGTGCTTGATTATAGCCACGTTGTCGAAGGCGTTTGACATGTAATGGCATTGGGATAATAAGTTGTGGCAGTAGTTCATTAGAATATATTTTCTCAACATGTTCGCTGAGTATCTGACCCAACCAAGTAGCAACAGCAAGTTGACCATTAAATTTTAATTCCTTAATGAAGCTACTAATTGGCTCTTCATAGTGAAATAATGCAATTGTTCGCGTAAAATAAAACTTGTTTTTAAAGCAGGCAGGGCAAGGCGTAGGTTCTGAAATCGTTTGCTTATCAATTGGGTAAGAACATTTGGGGCAAGTATCTTGCAACCAGGCTAAGCTTTGTTCGCAATCCTTACATAAGGCTCGGTCGCTGATGTGTTGGCATAATAAACAGTGATGGGGTAATAAAAATTTATTAAAAAACTGACGGTATGCCTGAATTAAAATTCTATAGATCATGTATCTCCTGGCTGGGAATAAATCAACATCAGTATAACAGTACTTAAAAAAGGAATGATAACCGTGAAATTAGTACATGATGTCATTGAGCAGTCGTTTGGCCGTGCTGCTACACACTACGATGCAGCGGCTGTATTGCAGTATGAAGTTGGTGGACGTTTGATTGAACAACTCAACTGGTTGCGTCATGATCAGCCTGCAAACCTAGTTGATTTGGGTGCGGGTACAGGTTATTTAACAAAACAATTACAGCAACGTTACCCACAAGCGAATACAATCGCTGTTGACCTCGCACAAGATATGCTGCATTACGCACGTCAACATCACCTGAACAATACCCTCACACATTGTATTTGTGCAAATGCATCACAACTTCCCTTGCTTCACCATAGCATTGAGCTTATTTTTTCCAATCTGATGATGCAATGGTGTAACGACTTACCAAGTGTCTTTGCTGAAATACAGCGCGTATTGAAACCTGGAGGGATGTTTCTTTTCTCTACGTTTGGACCAGATACATTATTTGAGCTGCGTGATAGCTGGTCTAAGGTCGATGATTATCCCCATACAAACCATTTCTTAGACCTACACGCAATCGGAGATTTATTGCTGGCTGGTCATTGGAAAGACCCAGTGGTTAATACGGAAAAAATAACTTTGCATTACAGTACGGTAAAGCAAGCATTATCTGATTTACGTCATGTTGGCGTTAAAAATACACGAAACGACCGGCAAACAGGCTTGACAGGACGGAAAAAATGGCAAAGTTTCCTTGAGCATTATGAAAATTATCGTACCGCAGAAGGGCAATTACCACTAACCTATGACATCATCTACGGTCATGCACTTGCACCACAGGAAGACAATAGTGTTCCCATTAATCAACTAACCTGGTTACGCTCTTAGCTTAACTCCAGCATAATAGAATCAGTATTCATCCTTAGTTACAAAAAATAATGACACCTCTATCCCACATCGTGTCAATTTTTCCATCAAATCAGACCGCTATACCCCACACCACATATTTGGCATTTTTATAACTAAGTAAAGCTGGAAAAGTTTGACAAAAAATCAATAAAAAGTATGCCCGAAAGGGGTAGCTCTATTTGAATAAGCACTTATGAAAATCAAGTGAGCAACTCACATCCCTTGACTCCTACTTAAGAAGTCTCAACATCCTCCAGTTTTTCCCCATAATCAACAAACTGTACAATGGCCATCGGCGCTTGATCACCAGAACGATGAGCACATTTTAATATCCGTAGATAACCCCCTGGACGCTCCTTAAAATGTGGACCCAATTCATTAAACAACTTAAGCATTGCTTCTCTATTTCGCAATCTTGCAAATATCAACCGCTTGTTGTGACAGGTGTCAACTTTAGCTCGTGTGATCAATGGCTCAATAAACCGACGTAGCTCTTTTGCCTTCGGTAATGTCGTACGGATAGTATTATGACAGCACAAGTTAACCGCCAAATTACGGAATAATGACCTGCGATGACTACTTGTTCGACCTAAATGACGATGTGCATAACGATGTCGCATAATTTTCTCTCAATAAATAAAGAAGACCCCCTAGCCTTCATCACTTTCATCCACGCTACCCTTGCAAGCATCACGACGTGATGCCCAATTGTCTACTTTCATACCTAAATGTAAACCATAACCTTCTAGCACTTTTTCAATCAATCCAATAGTTATCTTGCCCAAATTAGGTGTGCGTATTAAATCACTCCTGCTACGCTGCACTAGGTCACCAATATAATGAATATTCTCTGCCCTCAAACAATTAGAAGCACGCGCAGTCAACTCTAAGTCACCAATAGGACGCAGAAATGACGGATTAAGCTCTTCTTCTACAGACTCCTTCTCCTCGTCAGGCTCCAGTGTAAAGGTTGAAAAAGCAAGCAACTGTTGGTGTAAAATACTTGCAGCACAACGTATAGCCTCTTGTGGCCCCAGTGCCCCATTAGTTTCAAGATCAAGAATCAACTTATCCAAGTCCGTGCGTTTGCCAACACGTGTATTTTCAACTCGATACACAAAACGCCTGACTGGGCTAAATGAAGCATCAAGTAATAGGCGACCAATTACCTGTTCCTCCTCTAAACTCGCATCATTTGCCATCGAGAGAGCTGGCACATAACCTCGCCCTAAGGCAACTTCTAATTCCATTTCAAAGTTATAACCCTTCGCTAAAGTCGCAATATGATGCTCAGGATTAATTATATCAACACCAGCAACAGGCTTAATATCACCCGCAAGAATTGGACCCAGTTTACTTTTCTTCAAAACAAGCTTCGTATTTTCTTCACGATGTAATTTAATCGCTAACCCTTTCAAATTCAGAAGTATGTCAATAACATCCTCAGAAACACCAGGAACAGTGCTGTATTCATGTAAAACATCTTTAATCTGAACCGAAACAACAGCAGCGCCCGGGATTGAAGAAAGGAAAATACGACGTAATGGCGCACCTAAGGTATGACCAAAACCACGCTCAAAAGGCCCTAATTCAATTGTGTAATGATTATGTCCAATTTTTTTAACAATAGCCTCTTCTGGCGTTAAAAACTTTGAATAAATATGCTTATAAATATCTTCTGCCACGGGTACACCTCTTACTTAGAATATAACTCAACTACCAAATTTGGTTTAAACTCAGGTGGTAACTTATCCAATTCTGGATAACCTGTAAATATCCCTGAGACTTCTTCTACATTAATTTCAAGCCAAGAAGCACCTGCACTCTGCTCTGCAAGTTGCAGTGCAGCTTGAATACGTAGTTGCTTCTTACTGCGATCCGATACACTAACAACATCACCTGGTTTGACCAAATAAGAAGGGATGTCAACTTTAGAGCCATTCACTAATAAGGAACCATGTGAAACTAATTGACGTGCCTCAGCTCGCGTACAAGCAAACCCCATACGATAAACAACATTATCCAAACGCGACTCCAATAAACGCAATAAATTAGCACTTGTTGCACCCTCAAGCCTCGCCGCTTCTTTTACATAAGCACGTAACTTCCCTTCACGAATATTATAGTAATGACGAATCATCTGCTTTTTTCTTAACTGCTCACCATAATCCGATGTTCTTGTAATACGTTGACCACCTGGTAGTACGCTATGCTTGCATTTTTGATCGTGCAGACGTATACCACTCTTAAGCGACAAATCAACTTGTTCACGTCTCGATAAACGACACTTAGACCCTATATATTTTCCCATTCCGATACCCCTACGCCCGTCTTTTCTTCTTAGGTGTGCACCCATTATGCGGTGCACGCGTTCTATCCGTCAATTTGCTGACTCTAAGCCCATCAATGCTATCAATCATACGGACAGCATCACGCCCAGAACCAGGCCCTTTTATAAGTACTTCAACAACCTTTACACCCCACTCTACAACTTGCTTCGCAACCGTATCAACCACTAATCTAGAAGCAAATGGAGTGCTCTTTCTAGCACCCTTAAAACCACAGCTTCCAGAACTAGCCCAACACAATGTATTCCCCTTCATGTCAGTCGCAGTGACAATGGTATTGTTAAAGTTTGTTACAACAAAAAGTAAAGCCCGCTCAGAAACTTTACGCTTACTCCTCTTTACTTTTTTTACTTTATCCGTCATAGCCATAAAAATAGTATCCTCTTATTTACGATGTTGCTTCCGTCGCGTTCTTGAGTTCGTTCTTGTACGTTGACCACGTACAGGCAAATTACGTCGGTGTCGCAAACCACGATAACAAGCAATATCAGTGAGACGCTTGATGTTCATCGCTACCATACGCCTCAAATCACCCTCAATCTCACCGCACTTAGAAACTTCTTTTCGGATGATATTTAATTGATCTTCCGCTAGATCCTTCACTTTAGTCTCTGGATCAATTTGAGCCCGCTTACAAATTAGACGCGCCCTTGTCGAACCAATACCATAAATAGCCTGTAACCCAATTAAAATATGCTTCCTCACTGGGATATTAACACCTACTATACGTGGCACTCTTCTTCTCCTATCTTGTTCCAACTATGCCATCTATCAAACATTCATTAAACAGACGCACCAAAAAGCACACAGGATAACCTTTATTTAAACAAAAATCAACAAGCTACTAGCCTTGACGTTGTTTATGACGCTTTTGTTTGCAAATAACCCGCACATGCCCCCGCCGTCTTATAATACGACAATCACGACAAATCTTTTTTACTGAAGCCGAAACTTTCATTATTCTTCTCCTTTACGATCATTCTAACGACGCAATAAGCTCATCGAACCTACGCCCCCTCTTTCATTCTTCTTCAATGTATTAGCATAACGGTTGGACATCAAATAGGTCTGAACCTGTGTAATAAAGTCCATTACAACAACCACCACAATCAATAACGAAGTTCCCCCAAAATAAAAAGGAACATGCCAGGCTATAATAAAAAATTGTGGCACTAATGCAACAAAACATAGATATAAAGCACCAACTAAGGTAAGACGTGTCACAATTTTGTCGATATAACGTGCTGTCTGCTCACCTGGACGAATGCCCGTGATAAAACCACCCGACTTTTTTAAATGATCCGCCGTTTCATTTGGATTAAATATCATGGCTGTATAAAAATAACAGAACCCAGCAATCGCTAAGGAAAATATAAGCAAATAAAGTGGCTCCCCAGGTGATAAAACTAAACTAACTTGACTTAACCAGGCCACTCCTTTCACCTTAGCAAACCATTTAGCTAAGGTTGCAGGCAATAAAATAATGCTGGAAGCAAAAATAGGAGGAATAACTCCAGACATGTTAATTTTTAAAGGCAAATGATTACTCTGCACAGAATACATGCGACGACCTTGTTGTCGCTTGCCGTAGTTAATAGTAATACGACGTTGCCCCCGCTCCATAAATACGACAAACCCCGTAATCAGGACAACAATCGCTAATAGTAATAGTAACGAGATAGAAAGCATCTGCCCTTGGCGTACTTGCATCATAACTTGCCCAATCGCCTGCGGTAGCCTAGATACAATACCCACAAAAATAATCAGGGAAATACCATTTCCAATACCACGCTCCGTCATTTGCTCTCCAAGCCACATCAAAAACATCGTCCCAACTGAAAGAGTTAAGGATGCCGTCAGATAAAATTGCCAATCATCAATCCAAACAATGCCCTGTGCTGCAAGCCATTTACTAATGCCAATGGCTTGAAAAATAGCAAGCACCAGTGTCCCATAACGGGTATATTGGTTGAGTTTTCGCTTGCCAGCTTCTCCTTCTTTTTTGAGCTCTTCCAGATAAGGAATAGCCATTCCGAATAATTGCATGATAATAGAAGCAGAGATATATGGCATCACACCTAGGGCAAATAGCGTAAAACGTGACAAAGCACCACCCGAAAACATGTTAAATAAGCCCAAAATACCCGTTTGATGCTGACTGAATAAATCAGACAATTTAGCAACATTAATGCCTGGTACGGCAATATGTGCGCCAATACGATAGACCAAAATACCCAGAAGGACAAACATCAAACGACGCTTTAACTCAGACAAGCCCTGTTGTGCAACTAATAAGTCTTCCCGCTTCTTCATCTAATCTTCAACCCTGCCACCCATTGATTCAATCAATTTACGTGCACCTTTTGTAACACGCAGATGCTTGATCGTGATAGCACGTTCAACTGTACCCTGTAAAATAATTTTAACGTCCCTAATACGCCCACTCACTAAGTTATAGCGTTTTAATGTCTCTAAATCTATCTCGTTTTCTGTTATACGATTCAACTCACTTAAACGAACTTCATCACGAAAAGAAGCCTTGCGTGATGTAAAGCCAACCTTGGGTAAACGCTGTTGTAATGGTGTTTGTCCTCCCTCAAAACCAACTTTCTGACTATAACCAGAACGTGCACGCTGACCCTTATGACCACGACCCGATGTTTTACCACGTGAACCCCCGCCGCGCCCAACACGACGAGAGGAACGATGTGCACCAGAAGCTGGTTTTAATGTATTTAACTTAAGTGTCATTTGAATCCTCTCCTTCAACTTTCAATAAAAATGATACTTTATTGATCATGCCCAAATTACAAGGTGTCGCCATAACCCAAACAGCATGATTGATACGACGTAAACCTAATCCTCGCACACAGGCACGTTGCTTTTCTGTCCTACGATTGACGCTTTTTACTAAAGTAACTTTCAATTTCTTATGAACTGCCATGCTCTGCTCTCTCTTCTAATGCAACCTGCTCAGACACAATACCACTCAGCACCCTAACTCGTTAAGCTATCAAGCTGATACCCTACTCTTTCTCCTGATCGTCTCTTGGATACCATCCATAAAGTTCTGCCAATTCTTTACCACGCTTACGCGCAATATCATGTGGATCAACGATGTTCGTTAAACCTTTCATCACAGCATATAACGCATTAACAGGGTTTGTTGAACCAATACACTTTGCTAATACATTCTCAACACCCAAAACATTAAAGACTGCGCGCATCGACCCGCCAGCAATCACACCCGTTCCCTCAGCAGCAGGTAACATAATCACCTTCGTTGCACCAAAATAAGCCGTTACTGGATAGAATAATGTATTCCCCTTTAAAGGGATTTGTCGCAAATTACGACGCGCATTCCCCATAGCTTTACGTATTGCATTCGGTAATTCTCTCGCCTTACCACGCCCATAACCTACTTTACCATTTCGATCACCCACAACAACAAGGGCATAAAATCCAAAAATACGTCCACCCTTCACCACCTTTGCGGTACGATTAACATTTACGAGTGCTTCAAATAAACCATCACTCGTTGTTTCAATATCAAAGCTTGCCATACATGACTCTCTATATCAGCTAAATTAAAATTCCATACCTTCTTCGCGCATACTACTTGCTAAAGCAGCAACACGACCGTGGTATTTAAAACCAGAACGATCAAAGACAATAACTTTGATACCTTTCTTAAGTGCCCTTGACGCAAGCCATTGACCAATAAATTTTGCAGCCTCTTTATTACCACCATATTTCAATTTTGAACGAATATCCTTGTCTGTGGTGCCCACACGCATTAATACAGATCCATCACGGTTGAGCAACTGTATGTAAGTATGCCTTGATGAAAGCTGTATAACAGATCGCACTTTATTACTGCGAAAAGCCAAATGTTTCGCACGTTGACGTGAACGATTCAAACGCCTCACACATCTTAAATTAGATTGATTGCCCATATTATTTCTTCTTCACTTCTTTCAAAAGAACCTCTTCGCCCCGATACCGAACACCCTTACCTTTATAACATTCGGGAGGACGATAAGAACGTATTTCTGCCCCAACTTGCCCAACAAGCTGTTTGTCAATACCTTTAATAACAACTACTGTTTGACTAGGGGTAGTTATTTCAACACCCTCAGGAATTTTGTAATGTATCGGATGCGAAAAACCTAAAGCTAAATTCAATTGAGAAGAACCAGCCATCTGAGCACGGTAACCCACACCACGTAATTCTAAACAACACTCAAAACCTTCGCTAACACCATGCACCATATTTGCAATCAATGCTCGCATAGTCCCAGATAATGCAACAGCTTTTTTACCTTCCATCGCTACTCGTACGTGCAAACTATTATCTTGATTTGTAACCTGTATAAGAGGATGGACATCAAGCTTTAAGGTGCCTTTAGTACCCTTCACAATACAAACCTGACCATCCAAGGCGATGTCAACGCCTGATGGTATTGGTATTGGCATTTTTGCAATTCTTGACATCATTTTGCTCCTATATCACCGCACACAACAACTCACCACCAACTCGTCTTTGATATGCTCTCTTTGCCGTCATAATACCCAATGGCGTTGAAACAATGGCAATACCCAATCCACTTAGTATGATTGGCATTTTTTTATACGGTTTATACACCTTCAACCCTGGTCTACTAATACGGTCAATTTTAGCAATAACTGGCTTGTTCCGATAATATTTAAGCTCAATCACTAATTGAGGGTGGAAACCTTCTTTTTTGTTAACCCACCATTTTTCAATAAAACCTTCTTCCATCAGCACAGCTGCTATAGCACGCTTCACTTTAGAATTACTCATCTCCACATTTCTCTTACTAACCGCTTGCGCATTTCGAATGCGTGTCAACATGTCAGCAATCGGGTCTTGCATGCTCATTTTTTATATCTCTCCTCCAAACCTACCAACTTGCCTTTGATACACCTGGAATAAAACCCCACTCCGCTGCCTTACGAAAACAAATACGACACAATTTATAGCGACTCAAAAAACCACGTGGACGATGACAAGAACTACACCGCGAAGAACAACGCGTTCGACTATTATCACGTGGCAACTTCTTACGTATCACACGCATCGCATCCATACGCTCTTCATGTGTTGAATTCTTATCAGCAATAATCTTTTTACAGGCCAGACGGAGTGTAATATCCTTTGATAATTTTTCACGCCTCCTCTGTCTTGCAATCATACTTTTTTTTGCCATAATAAACCCTCTCTTTATCCAGTCTCTTTGCCGTCAAGCTTCTCTTTAAAAGGAAAATTAAACGCCGACAACAATGCCCAGGCCTCTTTATTTGTTAATGCAGAGGTTGCAATAGAAATAGATAACCCACGTAAACAATCAATTTTATCATAATCAATCTCTGGGAACACAATCTGCTCGCGAATACCTAAATTATAATTACCAGAACCATCAAATGACTTGATGCTATAACCACGAAAATCACGTACACGCGGAATCACAATAATGATTAAGCGTTCCAAAAATTCATACATCAAACGATTACGCAAAGTCACCTTACAGCCAATAGGCCAACCTTTACGAATCTTAAAACCAGCAATTGACTTACGTGCAAAAGTTTGAACAGCCCGCTGCCCCGCAATTAGTGTTAAATCATTAATTGCATGCTTAATCTGATCCTTGCCAACTGTAGCAGCTCCACCAACACCCATATTTAAAGTGATCTTGGTAAGGCGAGGAACCTGCATGATACTCTTATACTGAAACCGCTCCATCAGTTGACCAATAACTTTATCGTTGTAATATGAAAGATATGTCGACATAATTTACCTATTTGCTTATTTTCATTCTTATCCGTCTACGCATCAACTAACGACCCATCAGACTTAAAAACACGCTGTTTCTTACCATCACGCACCATAAATTTAACATGATCTGGTTTTGACGTGCTCGAATTAAATAAAGCTACGTTTGAATAATCAATTACCCCCTCCTTTTTTATAATACCACCTTGTTCATTATCCTGAGGATTAGCTTTTATATAATGGGAAAGCATATTGACTCCCTCAACCACAACCCCTGTACCAAATGTCCCATTTCGTCGCTCCTTCTTAAAAATACGTAACACAGATCCAACTTCTCCCTTAGCACGGCCTGTCATAACCATAACACGGTCACCAAGTTTAATTTTTGCTGCCATCTTCTATCTACCTATAATACTTCTGGTGCTAAGGAAATAATCTTCATAAAGTTAGCTCGTAACTCACGTGTCATCGTCCCAAAAATACGAGTCCCAATGGGTTGAAATTTTTCATTCAATAAAACAACCGCATTACAATCGAAACAAATTTTTGCATTGTCCGCCCTGGAAACACCATACTTAGAACGTACAACAACCGCTAGGTGAATTTCACCCTTTTTAACCCGCCCACGTGGCACGGCCTCTTTCACAGAAACCTTAATTAAATCACCGATTCCCGCAACAGTCTTACCTTTAAGTACCTTAATGCATTGCACACGCTTCGCACCACTGTTATCAGCAACTAATAAAATAGTCTGCATTTGAATCACAAGCTTACCTCTTAATTGCTTAACACTTCAAGCAACGTCCAACTTTTCATTTTTGATATAGGACGTGTTTCCTTAATTTTAACTAAATCACCAATCTTACAAATATTCGCTTCATCATGTGCATGAATTTTAGTATGTCGTGTCACATACTTGCCGACTCGATGCTTGACGCTGTATTTTACCTCAACAACAATCGATTTGTCCATACTATTCTTAACAACTTGACCCACTAATAATTTACCTGAATTTTTCTGACTTTTACTCATAGTCCATCACACCTTTTCTTCATTCATAATTGTTTTTATACGCGCAATTTCTTTTCTTATTAAATTCATGCGATGAATGTCTACTTTTTGATCTTGCTCAAGTGCCGCATTCTGCATACGCAAGGCTGCCTGCTCACGACGCAACTTTAATAACAAAACCTGCAGATCACTCCATGATTGTCCCCTCAATTCACTCACTTTCATGATAATCCTCACACCTCACAAAGGTAGTCTTAATTGGAAGTTTAGCACCAGCTAAACGAAATAATCTCCTGGCAACCTCTTCCGACACACCGCTGATCTCAAATAATATGCGCCCTGGCTGCACCAAAGTAACCCAATATTCAACACTGCCCTTGCCCTTTCCTTGCCGAACTTCTAAGGGTTTTTTTGTGATAGGTTTATCTGGAAACACACGAATCCAAATTTTAGCAAGACGACGAGAACGACCCGACAAAACACGTCGAACAGATTCAATTTGTCGCGCAGTTAGTTGGGCTCTCCCCAAAGCCTTTAATGCATACTGACCAAAAACAGGCTTTAAAGCACCCTTTGCAAACCCAGGGTTGCGACCTTTTTGCTGTTTAAGATACTTTGTTCGTTTAGGTTGCATCATGACCTGTCTTCTCCACCAGATTGTTCATGAGACATTACTTCTCCTTTAAAAATCCACACCTTTACCCCAATTATACCGTAAGTTGTTTTGGCAATTGCAGTCGCATAGTCAATTTGAGCACGTAATGTATGTAAAGGTACACGACTTTCACGAGAACACTCACTACGCGCAATCTCAACACCACCCAAACGACCCGCTACACGTATTTTAATACCTTCCGCACCCAGTCGCATTGCACTCTGAATAGCACGCTTCATCGCACGACGAAACCCAACACGACTCTCAAGTTGTTGCGCAATGTTTCTAGCCACTAATTTGGCATCTAACTCAGGCCGACGTACTTCAATAATATCAATTGAAGCTGAAATATTTAAAATCTCCTCAACCTCTTGACGCAACGTCTCAATGTTACGCCCCCTTTTCCCAAGAACCGCCCCTGGCCGTGCTGCATAAACTGATATTTTAACCCTCTTGGCTGTTCGCTGAATCAAAACCCGACTCACCGCTGCCAGTGCTAACCGCTTGAAAAGATAGGCTCGAATCTTAAAGTCATTGTGTAAATGTTCGGCATATTGCCTCTTATCTGCAAACCAGACCGAATCCCACTCTGCACTAATGCCTAATCGCATGCTTTTTGGATGTACCTTCTGACCCATTAACCTAATTGCTCCTCATTATCCGCCACAACAACTGTAATATGACTGGTTCGCTTCAATATTGGAGCAGATCGTCCTTTAGCTCTAGCTCTCCAACGTTTTGCTGTTGGCCCTTTGTCAACACAAATACTCCAAACGCGCAATTCATCAATATCAAATTTTAAATCTTGCTCTGCATTAGCAATCGCTGATTCTAAAACTTTACGTATTAAGCAAGCTGCCTTCTTGGAACTAAACTTCAATACTTGTAAAGCTTTCTCAACATGTAAGCCACGAATTTGATCTGCAACCAAACGCACCTTCTGTGGAGATTGTTTTGCATATCTAAAATGAGCTGCAACTTTCATAATAATGCCCTTTTATTTTTTCTTAGCCTTGCGATCACCTGCATGCTCCCTAAATGTCCGTGTTATGGAAAACTCCCCTAATTTACAACCCACCATATTTTCAACAATGTAAACTGGAATGAAATCTTTGCCGTTATGGACAAGAAAACTCAATCCAACCATCATCGGAATAATTGTTGAACTCCTAGCCCAGGTCTTAATAGGGCGCTTATTATTAGTTTCCAGCGCAGCAAGTACCTTATCGTATAACACAGGATCAATATAATAACCTTTTTTTAACGAACGAGCCATATAATACCCTTTACTATAATTTATGATCGTCGCTTTTTACGACGACGAATGATCAAATGATCTGTACGCTTATTAGAGCGTGTTCTGAATCCTTTGCTCTGTACTCCCGTCGGACTCACAGGGTGACAACCTTTTGAACGACCTTCACCACCACCATGTGGATGATCAACTGGATTCATCGCAATGCCACGTACAGTAGGCCGAATGCCTCGATGACGACTAGCCCCCGCCTTACCCAATGACCTCAAATTATGTGGAGAATTGGATACAGAACCAATTGAGGCACGACATACCGATAATACTTTACGCATTTCAGTTGAACGTAAACGCAAAATAGCATACTTTTCTTCAAAACCAACTAATTGCGCACTCGTTCCAGCACTCCTTATAAGTTGCCCTCCCTTTCCTGGTTTCAACTCAATACAGTGAACCGTACTACCAAGTGGTATGTTTTGTAATGGCAAACAGTTGCCAATTTCAATAGGTGCATCCACACCAGACGATATCAAATCATTCACAGCCAAACCAGTCGGTGCTAAAATATAAGACCATTCACCATCCGCATATAAAATTCTTGCAATATAAGCAGTCCGATTTGGATCATACTCGATACAAATCACACGGCCTGGCACACCATCTTTCTGACGCTTAAAATCAATTTTACGATAAAGCCTTGCATGCCCGCCACCACGATGACGAACTGTAATACGTCCTTGATTGTTTCGACCACTAATGCGAACCTTTTTGCTCGTCAACCCTTTTAAAGGAGAACCTTTATGTAAATCATCAAGTGTGACTTTCGTAACAAACCGCCGAGCTGGAGAAGTTGGTTTCAATTTTTTTATAAGTGCTGTCGCCATAATTTTACCTTACTTATCAACTAAATACGAATCAAGCTCTTGGTCAGCATGTAAGGTTACATAAGCCTTTTTCCAAGCTTTCAAATAACCGATACGACCATTAGTTTTCTTTTGAATTCGCTTCATATTGACGGTGGAAACACGTAATACCTTCACTTTGTAAAGCAACTCAATAGCATGCTTTATTTCACGTTTCGTCGCATTCACACAAACTTTAAAAACATGCTGGTTATGATCCTCCAACAAAGTGCTTTTTTCAGTCACATGGGGTGCTAAAATAACTTGTAATAATCGCTCCTGGTTCATCACAATATTTCCTCCAATTGACGCAATGCTTCAACACTGATGACAATATTATCAAATCGAACTAAGGAAACAACCGATAATTGCGAAACAGAAAGTAACTGTACATACGGTAAATTACGTGCTGCTAAATACATTGCATCACCAGCTTGCCTGTCAATAAATAAGGCATGTTTAAGATCTAATGACTTCAACAAGGCAACAACTTGCTTGGTCCTAGGTTCACTGATGGAATCAAAGTGAGGCACAACAATAAGACGTTTTTGACGTATTAACTCTGAAAAAATAGAACGCATCGCACCTCGACGCATTTTTCGATTAATTTTTTGCTTAAATGAACGCGGTTCTGCTGCAAAAGTGCAGCCACCACCACGCCATATTGGACTAGATCGGGTGCCAGCTCGCGCCCTACCCATACCCTTTTGACGAAAAGGTTTACGGCCACCACCACGTACCATTGAACGATTTTTTTGTGCCTTCGTACCTGCACGAGCACCCGCGAGTGTAGCAACAACAACCTGATGAACTAAGGGTTCATTAAACGGAACAGCAAAAATTTGATCACTAATAGATATGCTATCCACTTCATTTTGTAAGCTATTGTCAGTTATTTTGAGATCCATAGCTTTTACCTTTTAAGCAGATTCTTTTTTCACAGAAGGATTAATCATTAACATGCCCTTTGGAGCCCCTGGCACACAGCCTTTAATCAATAATACCTGCTTTTCTTTGTCAACCTTCAAGATCTTTAATGCCTGTACAGTTTGTGTACAACCACCCATACGACCTGCCATTTTTTTGCCTTTAAATACCCGTCCTGGATCCTGACACTGCCCCGTCGAGCCGTGCGCCCTATGTGAGACAGAGTTGCCATGTGTCGCATCTTGCATCTTAAATCCGTGACGCTTCACAACACCAGCAAAACCTTTTCCTTTTGTTGTACCCTTAACATCAACAAATTGTCCTTCCTTAAACAAACTGATATCAATCCCTTTGCCCAATTCCATTTCAGACAATTCCTTTTCAGAACAACGAAACTCCCGTAAAATACCGCCAGACCCAATGCCTGCCTTCAAAAACTTCCCAGTAATTGGCTTTTTTAGACGAGAAAGCTTTCCATGCCCCGTCGTCACCTGAACGGCAGTATACCGATCCTTTTCCTTTGTCTTTAACTGTGTAACGAAGTTAGTCTGTATTTCAACAACCGTCACGGGAACCATCGCTCCACCCTCAATAAACATGGTCATCCCACATTTGCGACCGACTAAACCAATCGTCATATACTAACTCCAACTTGCCCCTTCAGGACTCAATAACTAAATCAACAAAATCTGAACATCAATGCCCGCCGATAAAGCAAGCTTCATTAATGCATCAATCGTTTTATCGGTTGCTTCTATAATATCTAAAATTCTTTTATAAACACGCATTTCAAAATGTTCACGTGCATTCGCATCAACATGTGGCGAAATTAATACCGTTGTACGCTTCTTCTTCGTTGGCAATAAAACAGGGCCCTTAACACGAGCACCAGTACGCTTCGCAGTGCTCGAGATATCCTCCACGGCACGATCAAGCAACTTATAATCAAACGCCTTTAATCGAATACGAATCCTCTGATTGTTAATTGCCATCACTATATTCCTGTCTCAAAAAAAGCTATTATAGAGCATCCTTACTAAATGTACCAGTTTAATCTAGATAAAATTACCTACGCTCACGCTCATCAATAATCTTCTCAACAACATTTGCTGGCACTTCACTGTACTTTGCAAATTCCATACTGTAAACGGCACGCCCCTGGCTGGCCGAACGCAAATCTGTCGCATAACCAAACATTTCTGAAAGAGGTATTTCAACCTTGATCAGTTTCCCCATAACCTCTTCTTCCATGCTCTGAATAATACCACGTCTACGATTCACATCACCAACAATATCACCCATGTATTCTTCAGGTGTAGTAATCTCAACTTTCATGATCGGCTCAAGCAAAACTGGATTCGCTTTCCTAGCACCATCCCTAAATGCACTAGAACCCGCAATCTTAAAAGCTATCTCACTGGAATCAACATCATGAAAGGAACCATCATATAAAGTTACTTTACAATCCACAACTGGGTATCCAACCAGTACACCATTTTCCATCTGCTCACGAATACCCTTATCAACCGCTGGGATATATTCTTTAGGGATAACACCACCAACAATAGCATTCACAAATTTATAACCACTGCCAACTTCCCCAGGCTCAATGCGTATCCACACATGACCATACTGACCACGCCCACCCGTTTGACGAATAAACTTTGATTCTTGTTCAACGGAACTACGAATTGTCTCACGATACGATACCTGTGGCTTTCCAACATCAGAAACAACGTCAAACTCCTCTCGCATACGCTCAACAATAACCTCTAAATGTAGTTCACCCATACCAGCAATAATTGTCTGCCCAGATTCTTTATCTGTCCACATTCTAAATGAAGGATCTTCTCGTGCAAGACGACCCAAAGCAATCGACATTTTTTCTTGATCCGCCTTGGTTCTTGGCTCAATAGCAACCGAGATAACAGGCTCAGGAAATACGATATGCTCTAAAATAATAATATCTTTAGGATGTGATAAGGTATCACCCGTTTTGACCGTCTTTAAGCCAACAACTGCAACAATATCACCAGCATACACTGCCTCAACTTCCTCACGCTTGTCAGCATGCATCTGCACTAAACGACCAATACGCTCTTTACGATTGGCTGTTGCATTGTAAACCTGGCTTCCAGCCTCTAATACTCCCGAATAAACACGCACATACGCTAATGTACCAACGTAAGGATCATTGGCAATCTTAAAAACAAGGGCAGAGAAAGGTTCTTCATCGTTCATTTTACGCCTGACAACATTTTCTCCTTCATCAGTTCCCTCAACCCAACCAATATCCTTAGGCGAAGGCAAGTAATCAATGACGCCATCCAATAATGCTTGCACCCCTTTATTTTTAAAGGCAGAACCACAAAAAACAGGAACAATTTCATTACGTAATGTACGCTGCCGTATACCAAAACGAATTTCCTCTGGTGAAAGCTCCCCCTCTTCAAGATACTTCTCCATTAATGCTTCGGATGACTCAGCAGCTGTTTCAAGTAAGGTTTCACGCATCACCTCACACTGCCCCAACAAATCTTCAGGAATATCACCTAAGGTATAAGTCATTCCTTGATCTTCTTCGCTCCAATGAATCGCCTTCATAAGAAGCAAATCAATCACACCTTTGAAATGCTCTTCAGCACCCATCGACATTTGCATCGCAATAGGATTTGCTCTTAACCGCTCCCGAATATGGGCAATAACACGCAAGAAATCAGCACCTGAACGATCCATCTTGTTGACAAAAGCAATCCGAGGCACCTTATATTTGTTGGCTTGTCGCCATACAGTCTCAGACTGTGGCTCAACACCAGAAACGGCACAAAAAACAGCAACAACCCCATCTAAAACACGCAAGGAACGCTCAACCTCAATTGTAAAGTCAACATGTCCTGGCGTATCAAGTATATTAACGCGGTGCTGGGCATACTGTTTGCTCATCCCCTGCCAATAACACTTGGTTGCCGCTGAAGTAATTGTTATGCCTCGCTCTTTCTCTTGCTTCATCCAATCCATAGTGGCTGTGCCTTCATGCACTTCCCCTATCTTATAGGAGATTCCTGTATAAAATAGGATGCGCTCAGTCGTAGTTGTTTTACCAGCATCGATATGCGCTATAATTCCTATATTACGATAGTTTTCTATCGATGTTTCACGTGTTGACATATTTTAGTTCACTCATTGATCACTGATACTATCGATAATGCGCAAATGCTTGATTTGCTTTTGCCATTTTATGCATATCAATACGTCTTTTAACTGCTCCACCTGTTTCATTTAGAGCATCCATAATTTCATCAGCTAACTTCAAAAACATCGCTCTTTTTGAACGCTTCTTTGCACAATCAATCAGCCAGCGCATCGCCAAGGTAACACGTCGACTAGACGAAAGATCAACTGGAACTTGATAGGTTGCACCACCAATTCGTCTTGATTTGACTTCAGAGGTCGGTTTAATCGATTCGAGTGCTTTGTTAAAGAGTTCTAAAACTTTCTCTCGCGCTTCCTTGCTATTATAAATAGTCTTCTCAGGCAATCTATCTGTTACAATACGGCTATGAACAAGATCAAGCGCCCGATATACAATCTTCTCAGCCACAGCTTTTTTACCATCACACATTAGATGATTAATAAAACTCGCTAACAAAACATCCTCAAACAAAGGATCTGGCAAGATATCCCGTTTAACTGCTGGCCCTCTTCTTGACATAAATTTTTACCCTTTCTTTTTACCTTTTGAACGCTTTGCACCATACTTAGATCGCCCCTGTCGTCTATCATCTACACCCGAGGTATCAAGCTTCCCGCGCACAATATGATAATGTACTCCAGGCAGATCTTTCACACGTCCACCACGCACTAAAACAAGCGAATGCTCTTGCAAATTATGACCCTCACCACCAATATAAGCTGTGATTCTCACACCATTCGGCAAACGAACAACAGCAACTTTACGCAAAGCTGAATTTGGCTTTCTTGGAGTCACTGTTTTTACCTGCATGCAAACACCACGCCTTTGTGGATAGCCCGACAAGGCCTGGCCTTGCGATTTTACTGGCTTGCTTTTTCTTCCAATACGAATAACTTGGTTACTACGCATACTTCAATTTCACCTTCAATAAATAAGGACGAGTCACAGAGTCTACAGAATCTCACTTCCAAATGCAAGCCCATAAACGACGATATTATAATTCATCACTATCCCCCCCCTTCCGTAGAAGCCTCGCCAGAGTCATCACGTAAAGCAAGACCTAATGCCTTTTCAACTTCCTCTGCCGTTACTTGGTCAGAACTATCACCTGCTATGACCTCTCTCTCACCTGTCTGCTGACGTTGCTTATGGTAAATATAACCCGTGCCAGCCGGAATCAAACGACCTAATGCAACGTTCTCCTTTAAACCACGTAAATAATCAACCTTGCCATTAATAGAAGCTTCTGTCAGAACACGCGTAGTCTCCTGGAAAGAAGCTGCCGATATAAAAGAATCTGTTGATAAGGAAGCCTTGGTGATGCCAAGCAAAATATCTTCAAATTCAGCAGGCTCCTGACTATTTTTTAATATCTCTTCATTAGCACTCAAAACTTTTGCTCTATCAAGCTTCTCTCCCCTTAAAAATGTCGCATCACCTGGCTGGATAATTTTTACTTTACGTAGCATTTGACGAATGATAACTTCTATATGTTTGTCATTAATATTGACACCCTGCAATCGATAAACATCCTGCACTTCTTTAGAAATAAATTCTGCCAAAGCATTTACACCGAGTAGACGTAGTATATCATGCGGATCAAGTGGGCCATCAAAAATAACCTCTCCCTTCTCAACCTGAGCACCCTCAAAAATATTAAGATGACGCCATTTATGCACAAGCATTTCATGCGTCTCATTCTCTGATCCCGATAATATCAATCGTCTCTTGTCTTTTGTTTCTTTACCAAAACTGACAATACCCGAAATTTCAGCCATGATAGCAGCATCTTTCGGCTTACGCGCTTCAAATAGATCGGCAACCCGTGGCAATCCACCTGTAATATCACGTGTTTTCCCTACTTCTTGGGAAATTCTAGCAACCACATCACCAACTTTTACCTCTGCTCCATCTTCTAATTGAACAATTGCACCATCAGGTAAAAAATAATGTGCTGGCAACTTCGTTCCAAATAAACAAACATCCTCCCCTGCTTCATCAACCAGTTTAATAGCTGGCTTCAGATCTTTTGCACTACCACGCTTTTTAGCAAAATTTTTGATAACAATACTGCTTAAACCTGTTAATTCATCTGTCTGGAGCACCATTGTAACCCCTTCAACAAAATCAACAAACTTCACAAAACCTGGCACTTCCGTAATAATCGGATGCGTGTGTGGATCCCATTGCGCAATAACTTGACCTATTTTAACTGATCCTCCATTTTTCACCAGTAGAGAAGCACCGTAAGGAATTTTGTAACATTCGCATTCCTGATTATGCTGGTTGAAAACAGCTATTTTACCCGAACGAGAAATAGATACCATTTTACCTTCATTGTTTTCAATTACTTTAACGTTATTTAAACGTATTGTTCCATTGCTCTTAACTTGAATCTCATTAACAGCTATCGCACGTGACGCAGCACCACCAAAATGGAAGGTGCGCATGGTAAGCTGTGTCCCAGGCTCACCTATTGATTGAGCCGCAATAATACCAACTGCCTCTCCCTCATTGACTAAATGACCTCGTCCTAAATCACGCCCATAACACTTCGCACAAATACCAAAAGGCATTTCACAGGTAATCGGTGAGCGCACTTTAACAGATTCAATGCCTTGACTTGCAATGAAGTCAACGAGCTTCTCATCCAACAAAACACCCGCCTCTAGCAATACCTCTTGTGTCGCAATCTCCTTTATATCTTCAGCAATGACACGACCCAAAATACGCTCCTCTAATCTTTCAACGATATCACCACCCTCAATACAAGCTTTCACCCATATACCATCAAGTGTACCGCAATCCTTACCCCTAATGACTAGATCTTGAGCAATATCTACCAAACGGCGTGTTAAATAACCCGAATTTGCCGTTTTTAATGCGGTATCAGCTAATCCTTTTCGCGCACCATGTGTTGAAATAAAATATTCTAATACGTTTAAGCCTTCACGGAAATTATGTATAATCGGGTTCTCAATGATACTGCCGTCTGGTTTTGCCATTAAGCCTCTCATACCAGATAATTGACGACTTTGAGCCCACGAACCCCTTGAACCCGAATCAATCATCATGTAAACAGAATTAAATGAAGCACGAGTAACTGATTTGCCTTCTGAATCAATCGCCACTTCAACCGATAATTCATCCATCAATTCATTAGTCACTAGATCATTTGCATTCACCCAAGTATCAATCACCTTGTTATATCGCTCCCCTGGGGTCAATAGACCTGAGGAACATTGTTGTGCAATCTCTTTAACAGATTTTTTCGCTTTATCAATAATTGCTTTCTTACCATCAGGTATCTTAAAATCATCAATACAGATAGATATACCCGAACGTGTCGCATAATGAAATCCTGTGTACATCAATTGGTCTGCCAAAACAACTGTCTTCTTCAGTCCTAATTGACAATAAGCTTGATTTAATAATGCAGAAATCATTTTTTTGCTCATATTACAATTAATTACTGAAAAATCTATGCCTTCTGGTACAACTTGCCACAAAATTGCACGCCCAACCGTAGTATCAACTAATTTTATGCTAACCTCTTTTTCACCACCCTCATTATATGAAACTTCCCGAATACGTACCTGTACTTTAGCATGTAACGCAACAACTTGATTGTGATAAGCTCGTAGCACTTCATCACAATCAACAAAACGCATGCCTTCACCTTTAGCACCTATTTTTTCTCTGGTCATGTAGTAAAGACCCAGAACGATATCCTGCGAAGGCGCAATAATAGGCTCACCATTAGCAGGTGAAAGAATATTATTTGTTGACATCATTAAAATACGTGCTTCCAACTGTGCTTCCACTGTTAATGGAACGTGCACAGCCATTTGATCACCGTCAAAGTCTGCATTGTAAGCAGTACAAACCAATGGATGCAGTTGTATCGCCTTACCTTCAATCAAGATTGGTTCAAAAGCTTGAATCCCTAAGCGATGCAACGTCGGTGCACGATTTAATAATATAGGATGCTCGTGAATCACTTCTTCTAGAATATCCCAAACTTCAGATACCTCACTCTCAACCATACGCTTAGCTGCTTTAATCGTAGTCGCTAGACCATAAATTTGCAATCGACTAAAAATAAAAGGCTTAAATAACTCTAATGCCATCTTCTTAGGCAAGCCACACTGATGCAATCGTAAGCTTGAACCCACAACAATCACTGAACGACCTGAATAGTCAACTCGCTTCCCTAACAAATTTTGACGAAAACGACCTTGCTTACCTTTAATCATATCACTCAAGGACTTCAACACACGCTGCTTACTACCACCACTTGAACGACCCGTTTTACCCGAATTATCAATTAACGCATCGACAGACTCTTGCAACATACGCTTTTCATTACGAATAATAATGTCAGGTGCATCAATTTCTTGTAGCTTTTTTAAACGATTATTCCGGTTTATTACCCTTCGATAAAGATCGTTCAAGTCAGAAGTCGCAAAACGCCCACCATCAAGTGGTACCAACGGTCTTAAATCAGGTGGCAAAACAGGTAAGGTTGTTAATATCATCCATTCGGGATGATCGCCTGATTTATGAAATGCTTCTAATACCTTTAGACGTTTCACTAATTTGCTGTATCGAATCTCAGAACCTATTTCTTTCAATTCTTCCTTAATTTGAGTAATTTCACTTTCTAGATCAACATCTTCCAATAGTTTTCGGATGCCTTCAGCACCCATTTTTGCCTCAAATTCATCACCATACTTTTCAAGACACTCCACATACGCATTCTCAGACAACAATTGACCCTTCTCTAAGTCAGTCATGCCTGGCTCAATCACAATATAAGACTCAAAATAAAGTACACGTTCTAAATCACGCAATGAAACATCTAATAATAGGCCGATACGTGAAGGTAGTGAACGTAAATACCAAATATGTGCAACAGGCGACGCTAACTCAATATGCCCCATACGCTCACGACGCACCCGAGCACTAGTCACCTCAACCTGACATTTAGGACAAATAACACCTCGATTCTTCAGACGTTTATATTTGCCACACATGCACTCATTGTCTTTTATAGGGCCAAAAATTTTAGCACAAAATAGCCCATCTCGTTCAGGCTTTGAAGTACGGTAATTTAAAGTCTCAGATTTCTTGACTTCACCAAAAGAACATTCACGAATCTTGTTCGGTGAAGCAATACCAATATTAACCTCAGTAATATCATCTAAAGACCTCTTACCATCAAAGCTTTTAATGAGGTCAGAAAATGCTACTGTTTGCCCTGTACTGGCCATAAATTTATCCTCTTAAAATAATGATAGTGATGTATTTTTCACAATGAAATTCCTTAGTCTATATACGCTACTTCCATTCTAATAGCCAACGATAACATTTCTTTTAATAAAACATTAAATGCCTCAGGAATATTCGGATTCATAACATGCTTGCCATCAACGATACTTTTATACATATTTGTTCGACCAACTACATCATCAGATTTAACAGTTAATATTTCCTGTAAGGTATAGGCTGCGCCATATGCCTCCAGAGCCCAGACCTCCATCTCCCCAAAACGTTGACCACCAAATTGTGCTTTTCCTCCTAAAGGCTGCTGGGTCACTAAACTATAAGAACCCGTGGAACGCGCATGCATTTTATCATCAACAAGGTGATTTAATTTAAGAATATACATGTATCCGATTGTAATAGGACGATCAAAACGCTCACCAGTTAATCCATCATATAAGTAAGCTTGTCCAGTTTCTGGCAAATCTGCCAATTTAAGTAACTCTTTAATATTCTCCTCACTCACACCATCAAATACCGGTGATGCAATCGGCACACCACGTCGTAAATTTTCGGCCAATTCAAGACATTCTTCATCGGTAAATTGCTTTAAGTCAATCCCTTCTTTTGAACCCGTTTTATAAATTTTATCTAATAAGAACCGTATTTCACTGACTTCTCTTTTTTGTTCAATTAAATGATCTATCTTTTTACCCAATCCTTTGACCGCCCAACCAAGATGAATTTCAAGAATCTGACCAATATTCATACGTGACGGTACACTAAGCGGATTTAAAACGAGATCAACAGGTGTCCCATCCTCTTGGTACGGCATGTCTTCTTCTGGTATAACAACCGAAATAACACCTTTGTTCCCATGACGACCCGCTAATTTATCACCTGGCTGAATACGACGTTTGACAGCTAAAGATACTTTTACAACTTTAATAATACCAGGTGACAACTCATCGCTTTGTTGAATAACTTTAGTCTTTTCCTCTAATTGATCTTTATAATTTGCTTCTATCTTTTTTAGATCAAGAAGATATTTTTGAAATGCCTTCTTCCCGTTCTGATCAGCTAATACAATTTTTTCCCACTTTTTAGGTGTTATTTTTTCTAAATATGACCCTGTTATGCACGTATCCGCCTCTAAATCTGGTGCACTTTTAATATTCAACCCAATAAGAAATTCCTTCATCAAGTTATAAACAGACTCTTTACGAATACGTTCCTCATCATATAAGTTTTTACGTACTTTCTCTAAAGCAACCTCTTTAATGGCCTTAGTACGTTCATCATCCTGCCCAACACCTTCTCGATTAAAAATCTGTACATCAATAACTGTCCCAGTCACACCAAGCGGAACCCTTAGTGACGTATCTTTAACATCAGACGCCTTTTCACCAAAAATAGCATGCAATAACTTTTCCTCTGGCGATAAACGTACTTCACTCTTAGGAGTTACTTTTCCAACTAAAATATCATTCGATTTAACCTCCGCCCCAACGTAAATAATACCAGAATCATCGAGCTTAGATAAAGCACTCTCACCCACACTCGAAATATCAACCGTAATTTCCTCTGACCCTAATTTAGTATCGCGTGCAACACAAGACAGCTCCTGAATATGAATTGAAGTTAATACATCATCAGAAACAAGACGCTCCGAAATTAAAATTGAATCCTCAAAATTAAAACCACGACAAGACATAAATGCAACTAACAAATTTTTCCCCAAAGCTAGCTCGCCGAGATCAATCGAAGAACCATCAGCCAATATATCCCCTACTAAAACCTTGTCACCTTGCTTAACAATCGGTTTCTGATTAATACAAGTATTCTGATTGGAACGTGCATATTTAATTAAATCATAAATGTCAACCGCTCCTTCCTGTTCTCCTTCCTGGTTAACACGAATAACAATACGCTCTGCGTCAATAAAATCAATAATACCCGAACGCTTCGCTATCACTACAGAACCCGAATCAATCGCAATAATACGCTCTAAGCCTGTTCCAACTAAAGGAGTCGTAGCACGCAAGGTAGGCACTGCCTGACGTTGCATATTTGCCCCCATCAAAGCACGATTCGCATCATCATGCTCTATAAACGGAATAGTCGAAGTATTAATTGAAACAAACTGACGTGGTGATATATCGACATAATCAATTTTATCTACAGTGGCTACTGCAGCCTCACCCCCGTAACGACAAGCAATCATATCACCTTGTAGTTTATTCAGATTATCACGTGGTACATTGGCTTGGGCGATATGATAAGAACCTTCTTCGATAGCTGAAATATAAACACACTCATCAGTTACCGTACCCTTAACAACCTTGAAGCAAGGAGTCTCTAAAAAACCATATTTATTGACACGCGCGTACAATGCCAAGGAATTAATCAAACCAATATTAGGTCCCTCTGGACTTTCAATAGCACACAAACGACCGAAATGGGTCGGATGAATATCACGCACCTCAAATCCAGATCGCTCCCGTATCAATCCACCAGGTCCTAGTGCAGAAACCCTTCGAATATGCGTAAGTCTCGCTATTGGATTATTTTGATCCATAAATTGTGAAAGCTGACCTGAACCAAAAAACTCTTTGAGTATCGCCGTAATAGGCTTGCTATTCATTAAATCCTGTGGCATTAATGTTTCTGTGTCAACCAAATTTAATCGATCCTTTACAGACCGCTCTACACGTGTCAGACCAATGCGAAATTGATTTTCCACCATTTCACCAACACTACGTACACGACGATTCGCTAAGCTATCAATATCATCTGATTCATCAAGGCCATTACGAACATTTATAAGCAGCTTAATAACATCAACGATATCTTCTTTCGAAAGTACAGACATCCCCGTTAAATCTTTCCGGTTTAAGCGATAATTAAATTTCATTCGCCCAACTTCAGACAAATCATAATGAGTCTCAGCAAAAAATAAATTCCGAAATAAATTTTCAGCACTATCTTTTGTTGGTGGCTCACCTGGCCTCATAACACGGTAAATTTCTACTAATGCCTCAAATCGATTGCAAACTGAATCTAACCGTAAGGTATCTGAAATATAGGAACCGCTATCTAAATCATTAATGTGAAGTGTGCGGAATTGCTTTACTTTTTTATTCAATAAAATATCAAGAACCTCTTGCGTAATTTCCTGATTCGTTTCAACAATCACTTCACCACTTTCTTTATCAACAATTGGAGCCGCTATTACAGCACCAATCAAGTAAAATTCAGGTACTTCTAACAATTTAATGCCTGCTTTCTTAATTTTTTTGACATGCACTCCTGTAATATGTCGCCCTTCTTTAACCAAAATTTGTTCATAAGAATCACAAATATCACAAGGTGCTACTTCTCCACGTAACCTTTCTGCCACCAAATCTAATGTAATTTTACCTTGCTTAACATTAAATGTATTTTGTTCGTAAAATAACTCCAGTATCTCTTCAGTTGAAAAATTTAAGGCACGCAAGATAATTGTCGCTGGCAATTTACGTCGCCGATCAATCCGCATGAATAAACAGTCCTTAGTGTCAAATTCAAAATCAAGCCAAGCACCACGTGCTGGAATAACACGAGCTGAATATAATAATCTACCCAATATATGTGTTTTACCACTATCATGCTCAATAAATAAACTGGGAGAACGGTGCAACTGCAAAACAACAACACGATCTATTCCATTAATGACAAAACTAGCTGCATCAGTCATTAAAGGCATTTCACCTAAATAAACTTTCTGCTCACGTATATCTTTAACTGTTCTTACGGAAGACTGTGCAGATTCTCTGTTGTAAATAACAAGACGTAACCGAACACGCAACGAAACTGAATAAGTTACACCGCGTCGCTTACACTCATTTACAGAAAAATTAGGCTTTCCCAAAGCATAACTTAAATATTCCAAATTAATATGTCCAGAAAAACTGGTAATAGGAAATTCACTGGATAAAACAGCATGCAAGCCTTGCTGTTTTAAATCCTTAACAGGTACTCCCATTTGAAGAAATTTTTCGTAAGATTCCTTTTGTACATCAAGCAAATAAGGCATATGAGAAAACTGCTCAATACCTTTTGTGAGATTTTTACGAACACGCTTCTTCTCGGCATACGAATACCCAGACTGATAGCGAAGCACTTCTACTGTATTTGACTGACTCATATTTCCTCACTTTGAAGTAGAACGCATATACTTTCACATAAATTTCACGTTCCAATTAACCTAATCGACGACCTCTAAACCAGATCAACAGTCGCGCCAGCATCTTCCAATTGCTTCTTAAGTTTCTCTGCATCTTCTTTTGGCAAATCCTCTTTCACAAGCGATGGCTTATTTCCCGAAGCTTCAACCAAATTTTTTGCATCCTTTAAGGAAAGTTTTGTAACATCACGAACCACCTTAATTACATTGATTTTCTTTTCACCAAATGAAGTCAACATGACATTCCATGCTGTTTTCTCCTCAACAGCAGCCCCCTCAGCTTGCCCTGCCTGTGGTGCAGCAGAAGCAGCAGGCACTAACATCGCATCAGTCACACCGAACTTTTCTTTTATCGCGTCCACTAACTCAACAAACTCCACCATCTTCATCTCAGAAATCATTTGCACAATGTCATCTTTCTTTGTACTAGCCATCGTTTCTACCTCTTAAAAACTAATAAAATTATTAATTATCACGCTTTTGCTCAATAATTTTTGAACATATACGCACAAACTGAATATAGACTGCCGACATCACTTTCACAGAACGAACAAAAGGTGACATCAGCGAAAGTACTAATGAAACTGATGCCTGTTCTTGTGTCGGCAAATCTGCTATTTGATTAAGTGCGCTTGCCTCTAACAACTGCCCTGCCACACTTAATCCCCTGATTTCCAATATCTCATTGACTTTCATAAAGCTACGTAATAAACGTGCGGCAGCACCCATATCTTCTTTTGAAAAAGCAAGAAAAACTGGGCCAATCAAGACCTCACGTAAACAGCTAAATTCAGTTGCCTCTAACGCACGGGAAGCCAAATTATTACGCACAACTTGTATGTGCACATCAGCTTGGTATGCCTCTACACGTAGCTTATCCATTTGCTTGACTGTCAAACCTCGGTATCCCACTGCTACAACAGAAGATGAGTGATTTGCTACATCAACAAGCTGTTTCACAATTCTCTTTTTATCCTGTAATCTCAACGTCACAATTAATCTCCTGTAATGCCACTATGACACTTCTAAAAGAAGAAACGCCCCATGGTAGACTCTAAGCATACATGGCACATATACATCTTAAGTAAATAAACACCCTATAAGAAATTTGACATATTTACAGTCAAACCTGGCCCCATTGTACTCGAGACCATTACTTTACGTAAATACACCCCTTTTGCTGTACTAGGCTTCATCCGCTTCAATTCAGTAATAAATGTCCGCAAATTTTCAGCCAAATGTTCAACCGAGAATGTCTCATTTCCAATGAGTGCATGAATAATCCCACCTTTTTCAGTACGATAACGAATCTGACCAGACTTAACTTGTTTAACCGCTTTAGCAACATCTTTGGTAACTGTCCCAACTTTGGGATTTGGCATTAAACCACGTCGACCTAATATTGGACCAAGCTTACCTACCATCGGCATCATATCTGGTGTTGCAATCACAACCTGGTAACTAAAATCACCTTTTTTAAAGGCTTCGGCCAAATCATCTGTACCTACACAATCCGCACCAGCCTTAAGTGCTGCCTCTGCTGAATCGCCTGCTGCAAATACAGCAACTTTTACTTGTTTCCCCGTACCATTTGGCAAAAGAAAAGCCCCGTGCATCGTTTGATCTGATTTGCGTACATCAACCCCTAAGCGTATTGCAACATCAATACTTTCGGTTAATTTAGTATCTTTAGCAAATTTCTTCAACAGGGTAAAAGCCTCTTCAAGCTGATAAACATGCCCCTCTTCAATTTGTTCTGAAATTTTCTTGCTTCGTTTCGTTGCCGACATCGTTATACCTCTTCTCCACCTTCAATTTCAATTCCCATACTCCTAGCTGTACCAGCAATGATATGCATGGCTGCCTCAATAGTATACGCATTGAGATCAGGCATCTTTAATTCAGCAATTGCACGCAATTTATCACGACTGATACGACCGATCTTTGTAAGATGTGGCTTATCACTGCCCGATTTCACCCCAATTGCTTTTAATAGCAAGTTGGCTGATGGCGGTGTCTTAATAATGAAATCAAACTTGCGATTTACAACCTTGATCACAACAGGTAATGGCAAATCTTTATCAACAACCTTCGATGTTTTATCATTAAAGGCCTTACAAAACTCCATGATATTGACACCGTGCTGCCCCAATGCAGGACCAACTGGCGGACTTGGATTAGCAGCTCCTGGTTTAATTTGTAATTTTATATAAGATATTTTTTCAGACATAGTTCACCCTTATTTTAGTTCTTTTCCACTTGCCTAAATTCCAATTCCACTGGCGTGGAACGACCAAAAATTAATACGGATACACGCAATCGACTTTTTTCATAATTGACACTTTCAACAATACCATCAAAATCAACAAACGGCCCATCAATAATACGGACAGGCTCCCCAGCCTCAAATAAGACTTTAGGTTTAGGCTTGTCAGCTCCCTCTTCAACATTACTGATAATTAGATCAATCTCCTTGCGTGATAAGGGAGTAGGGTCACCCCTCCTACCACCAATAAAACTGAGTACATGTGGCACTTGACGCACAAAATGCTGCTGTTCATTACCCATTTTCATTTCAAGTAATACGTAACCTGGAAAAAACTTACGTTTCATACACCGTCTTTTACCAGAACGCATTTCAATAACTTCTTCTGTTGGAACCATAATACGACCAAAATCTTCCGCCAAGCTTCTATCCTTCAACATGCTTTTTAATGATTCTAAGACACGCTTTTCGAAGCCAACTTCAACACGGACAACATACCAACTCATACCTGGCTGTATTTGATCCTTTACTTCCTCCAACGTCATGCATTCAACCTCTTCATCCAGTTAATTTACTCATGAGCCACATAAGAAATGTGTCAATACCCCACAACAGCAGAGCGGTCACAAAAACAATGAGCATAACAATCATTGTGACTTGGACGGTCTCCCTTCGAGTCGGCCACACAACTTTTTGCAATTCACACCAAGACTGCTTAACTAAGCTATAAAAATTATTCCCTTGTACAGTCTGAAAAATGAACACCGTTAATAATGCAGCAAGAACCATCCAAGCTAGAACACGCCAAACGGTCTCAATATCAGGATAGTAATAATTACCCCAGAGACCAAAGGACAATGTGATCACAGCTAAGAACCACCAAAAAATATTAAGCCACTTCATCTTCCCAGCCGTGACAGATAACTTTACCACAATGTGTAACCAGCCATATTAATACAAAAGGACTGTTTGTAACTCTTTTTAATAAAAAATGCAAGCCTTTTTGCTTCATTATTAAAAGATGGCAGGCCAGGAGGGAATCGAACCCACAACCTACGGTTTTGGAGACCGCCGCTCTGCCAATTGAGCTACTGACCTAACTTCCCCCTAATTATTCAATAATTTTCGTCACAATACCACGTCCAACTGTACGGCCACCTTCACGAATAGCAAACGTCAACCCTTTGTGCATAGCAATTGGTGATATTAATTCAATAGTTATTTGGATATTATCACCTGGCATTACCATTTCAACACCTTCAGGTAAAAAGACAGCACCCGTCACATCAGTGGTACGGAAATAAAATTGAGGACGATAGCCTCTAAAGAACGGCGTATGACGACCACCCTCATCTTTAGTCGAAACATAAATTTCAGCCTCAAAACGTACATGTGGGTTAATCGTACCTTTCGCAGCAAGTACCTGTCCACGTTCAATATCATCACGCTTTAAGCCACGCAATAATAAACCAGCATTATCACCCGCACGCCCCTCATCGAGAAGTTTTCGAAACATCTCAACTCCAGTTACGACTGCTTTCTGAACATCCCGTATACCAACAATTTCAATTTCATCACCTACCTTGACGATACCTGATTCAATACGACCTGTCGCCACCGTACCACGACCAGAAATTGAAAAAACATCCTCAACTGGCATTAAAAAATCTTTATCCACTGGACGATCAGGAATCTTAAAATACTCATCCATCTTTTGTAGTAACTTTTCAACCGCTGACTCCCCAAGCTCTCCCGTATCACCTTCCAAGGCTTTTAAAGCCGAACCACGTACAATCGGTATCTCATCACCAGGAAAGTCGTACTGGCTAAGTAATTCTCTAACTTCCATTTCAACCAATTCTAGCATTTCCTCCTCATCAACCATGTCAACTTTGTTCAGAAAAACAACAATAGCCGGCACACCTACTTGTTTTGCCAATAAGATATGCTCTCGTGTCTGTGGCATCGGACCATCAGTTGCACTCACCACCAGGATAGCACCGTCCATCTGAGCTGCTCCAGTGATCATATTTTTAATATAATCGGCATGTCCTGGACAATCAACGTGTGCATAATGACGTTTTTCAGTGTTATACTCGACATGAGAAGTATTAATGGTAATACCACGCTTTGCTTCCTCTGGTGCATTATCAATGCTCCCATAA
Source organism: Gammaproteobacteria bacterium (assembly GCA_003354005.1). Taxonomy (GTDB): domain Bacteria; phylum Pseudomonadota; class Gammaproteobacteria; order PIWD01; family PIWD01; genus PIWD01. The sequence continues at coordinate 53,455 of PIWD01000005.1, forward strand.
TCTTTTGGTTCAGCCAAACCTTTCTTCGAGGAAACCACCGTAACTGCCGACGTTAATGTTGTTTTACCGTGATCAACGTGACCAATCGTTCCAACATTAATATGCTCCCTATTGCGTTCAAATTTCACTGCCATTTTTTACTACCTCGTTCTATAACTAACAAAAAACCCAGAGCCCAAAACCGGATTTGAACCGGTGACCTCTTCCCTACCAAGGAAGCGCTCTACCTTCTGAGCTATATGGGCACAAATCTACCCTCTGCGAATGGAGCGGGTGATGGGAATCGAACCCACACTACCAGCTTGGAAGGCTGAAGTTCTACCATTGAACTACACCCGCACTACCGATGACCAAATGCCCCACTCAAACAGACCCCGCAGATGGTGGAGGGGGCAGGATTCGAACCTGCGAAGGCGGAGCCGTCAGATTTACAGTCTGATTCCTTTGGCCACTCGGAAACCCCTCCCGATCTATTCTTTACAAAATACCAAAACTCGACGCACCGCACTAAAATTGCACTGACATGCGCGTGCAACAAACCACTGACCTAACAAAGTCCTAAACATTCTGTACAAAAAAAACTGCTTTGTCAACACAAAATTGCGATTGCAGGAGTTTTGCAATTTGAAGTATAAAATAATTCACCAACTGCAGAAATTATCTTGAGGATATTGACAAATAAGATATCTCTGTTATAGTAGCAGGGTGTGTTCGTTTTTTTGTATGTGGAGGAATGTTTATGAGT
>PIWD01000060.1 GCA_003354005.1 Gammaproteobacteria bacterium
ATTAAAAAACAGCAAATGAATAGTGAGCTTCCTGTTTGGGAGCAATTTTATGCGCTCGCTGGATAATTGTATCCAGAATACAAGCATCCTTTGATCCAATAAAACTTTGCAACACAACCAATACAATCCACTCTAGCGGTCTAATGATACATTAATTCTTGGATGCAAACAAGCCATAACTGAGAATTATCTGGTCAAATAAGTCGTTTTTTACAACTGGTTGGCATTAAGTGGTAGTTGCTGCTTAATATCGAGATACAGTGGTGCTGGCGGTTTTACTGCACTATTATGAATTACTGCTAATGCAACACTCTTGTTTAATTTCTGGTTATCATAGCTACTGACAATTTGTCCTACTGCCTGCCCACGTTGGTTGTAAACTGCAGAGGCTGGTTTGACTACATCACAGTCAAATACCAAAAGACATAAGCCACGCTTTAGTCGACCTAGATGCTGTGTGCGTGCAATAATTTCTTGACCGACAAAACAGCCTTTTGTAAAACTAATTGTATCGTGTTTATGGAGATTAAGCATGTGTGGCGTGAACAGGCCACTGGTTAAGTCGGTGATATGTGCGATACCATCGGTAATGTCACAGACTCCCCAGAGTTGACTAAGGTTATGATCTCCAGAAGCAGTCAATGGTGGCTGGTACTTGGGTAATAAGCAAATAATATATCGAGCAGGACTCATGGCCACTTTTATTGCCCAACCATACGAACTATAGCGTATTGCATTTAGTATATAATGTGTATCTTCTTGTATCACTGCTGGATTGCTCAATTCACTTGGTTTGAAACAGTCCCACAGGTTAGCATCTGACTGTGGATTATCTGCTGCTGCAATCCATCCTAATAGTGGTGTATGAAGCTGTGTTAATTTAACATCTGCCATTATGATATATTTGTTGAGCCGTTCCATTATACTTGTAGCAAGACTACAGTCTAATCGTAGGAGATAACGGTCTTGAATATAACAGACATAAAGTGAAGCGAGTACTCGACCTTTATGATCGCAATAAGCAGCAAGACTAGCTTGCCACTCCGTTACTCTTTGCATATCACAACTTAATTGCCCTTGTAAAAAATCAAAGGCATCTTTCCCACTTACAGCAATCAGCGCATCGTTTATCAATGGAATAAGGGTAGGCTTCTTATTCATGACCTTGTTAGTGAATTGTTGAAAATGATCAAGGCATTGCTTAGAAAAATTAGTAATATACCGATGAAACTGATGCCTGTCCAATGGAAGTGTTCAAAGTGGGTAGACAACAAGAGGGCAATAATGGGGGTGATAATAAACAGATGCCCAGCTCTTGCCAGCCCAATACGCTGAACTAAACTAAAATAACAGGCGAAAGCAATCAATGTACCACAAAGTGAAAGGTACAAGAGTGACCACAAATAAGATGGTGAATAGTCGAAATGTAACGGCGCACCCTGTAGCATAGCAATTCCTACGAGTATGAGTGTTGCATAGCTCATACTAAGTGTCGTTGTCGGAATTAAGGGTAGGTGCTTAATTTTTACAATCACCATTTGCCCACATGAAAAGAAGAATGTAGCACATATCCCTATTATAATTGCAAATACAGTTGCATGTGTGGAGATTGAGTGCAATGCAAGCTCTGCTTTAAACTGTGGAAAAAAAATAATCATAAGTCCGCACATGCCCAATAGACTGGCAGATAGTATCAATTTAGTAATTGGAAAGCCTAAGAATATGCGACCGTTTATAATATTCATAAGGGATACTGCTGAAAAAATAATTGCTATAAAGCCACTGATTAGATAGGATGAACTCACATAAAATAGTGAATAGGCAAGGCTAAAAATCAGACCTCCCTGCAAGGCGATTAAGCCATGTTGTTTATACGTGAACCTAAGTGAAAGCCGTTTGAATTGACAGTAAATTAATAATAAAATCGCGGAAATACCGAATCTATAAACCACAGACCAAATTGGGTTGGCTTGACTATGAACCTGAAGCTGTATGACGAGCCAAGTTGAACCCCAAATGAGCGCGCACGTTGTATATAACAAAAGATTAACCATTTGTATTATTTCTCTGAAATTAGCCCGTGATCACTTGACTTTTCTGGTGTTTCTACACCTTGTTTTTCCAATGCTATTAGACGTTGTCGCATTCGTTTTAATAGGCTGACTTGAATATCAAACTCTTCCCGTGTTATCAAATTGAGTTGGCTCAAATAACTTTTAAGGATCTGTTGTAGATTATGAGACATTTCTTCTTTCAAATGCGCCAAGCCTTTTGGCAGTGTTTCAGTAAATTGCTGAATCAGCGTATCAACTTTATGTGTTGTCATTATTCGTATCTCGACGTGTGATGTGTAAAGAACTTACCAAGTCTAACAAAAATTAAATATAATCGCACTTACAAACTACATGAAATAGTAATTTTAAATTCAAATCAATGCTCGCCACCTCCTACACCTACAATAGGATAATTTTGTTTGGATTATTTTAGGAATTTTGATGGAGAATAAAAAAGAATGTCCTAGTATAGTAGGTTGACTATATTTTGTGGCTGCTAGCAGGTTTCAGGCTCGTAGCTTCAATCTGCGAAACTCCTGTTTGAGCTGGGGAGTTGATTCACATAAAGTGTAAGCGTATACTGTAGCCGTAAATGGGGTCGTTGTATTAACGATGATAGAGGATTTAGATGATGCAGTTTGACCGATTATTGTATTCCTTCACTTTATTGCTATTGCTTGTGGGCTGTGCTCAAAGTGGGCTGTTGTCTGAAGAAAAGCCCCTTGCTTTTAGGGAGATTCAACAGGGGTATGCTATTTATCCACCAGAAGATGCCCAGCTAAGTACGATACAATGGTTTGCTGAAAGAAATGTTATCGTCTCGATGTTAAACAATCAACTAAATATTATAATGCCAAGTGATGATTTCTTTGACCCCATTCGTCACGTTTTCAAGACAAATGCTTATCCTGCCATACAGGAAGTTGCTGACCTACTTAAACAGTATGCCCCCAATCGCATTATTGTAATCACCGCCTACACCGATGCACTTATGAGTCCAGACAGACAACGTCAAGTGAGCCAAAAAATCGGAGATCATGTCGCTGCACTATTTTTAGAGCGCGGTATTGCATATCATAACCTAGAAGTTGAAACTGTGAGCAGCAAGAAACCTGGGATTAGCAAACACTATCATCAGGCTGATCACCTTAATCGACGTGTCGAAATCCGGGTTGTGTTGCAAAAATGAGCGGTATATAAGAAAACATTTATTTAACCAAATATTAAAGGTAAAATTAATGATCAAATTTTCTGGAAGACATTTTCCGAAAGATGTTATTTTATGCTGTATACGTTGGTATGTA
>PIWD01000109.1 GCA_003354005.1 Gammaproteobacteria bacterium
ATGATTATTTATCTACATGGCTTCGACTCAACTAGCCCGGGCAATCACGAAAAAATACTGCAGTTGCAATTCATTGATGATGACGTTCGTTTCATCAACTACAGTACTTTGCATCCAAAGCACGATATGCAACATCTTCTTAAAGAAGTGCATAAAGTGATAGAACAATCTGATGATCCGCATCCTATTATCTGTGGGGTAGGTTTAGGGGGTTTTTGGTCAGAGCGTATTGGTTTCTTATGCGGGATTAAGCAAGTGGTGTTCAACCCTAACCTGCAACCTGAGAACAATATGGTGGGTCGAATCGACCGTCCTGAAGAGTATGAAGATATAGCGACTAAGTGTGTCGCTCAGTATCGTATGAAAAACAAGGGACGCTGTTTAGTTGTGTTGTCTCGTGAAGATGAAATTCACGACAATACGCGAACGGAAGCTGAACTTGGGGATTACTATGAGGTAATCTGGGATGAAAAAGAGAGCCATAAATTTAAAAAGATCTCTCAACACCTTCAAGCAATGAAAGCGTTTAAAAACGCCTAATTCACCCCTCTATTTTATAAAAGCAGCACTCGTTTGAGTGCTGCTTTTTTACATCTGAATCCTAGAAACGGGCATTGATAAAACGGTTGTATATGTTTTATCGATGAGTTTGCGCATTTGTAGATAAGCTTGCGCAAACGTTAACTAATTCGCCCCGAATCCTCATTGTGGGTAAGGATTTTTGTTGCGGTCATCTTTTTGCTATATATAATGTTCCCAAGCAAAATATTTTGATAAATATCAAGAAAAATTGAGAGCGAGTGATAAAACTTGC
>PIWD01000061.1 GCA_003354005.1 Gammaproteobacteria bacterium
ATTTAGGTTGATGCATGATTGTTGAAGAGATGTCGAATCATATAAACTCAGCCAACTATATTTCCTAGATCTTTTTGCTACAGCAAGCAATTTCTTTAGATCTTTCTTTGGACTTAATGTCGCTCTTTGGAGTCGCAGCTACTTCGCAGGATCTGTTGGGGGAGCTCCTATTGAAATATTGAAGCAATATATCCAACAACAAAATACACCGCACTAACGCCTTATATCACCGTCATCAATGACGATGGTTTACGGCGAAGAATGCTAAACATTATGTGGCTAGGAATTACAGCAAACAAATAACCATTTTTTTCTATTCTATTTAAAGCAAAATCAATAAATTTATATTCTTTCTCATCTCCCTTTTTTAGAGCAAAAGGTGGGTTCATCAATACTTTTGAAACTTTTAGATCAGTGAATTCGTTTACTGTTGATAAAGAAATACCAAAAGCACAATCAGATATGCGTATGAATATTATCGACAAAACTAGTATGGATAAGTTAGATTTTGAATTACACTTACTTGCTATTTCTGCTATAAATGGATGTAAATATTGTGTAGAATCTCATACCAGGAAGATAGCACAAGAAGGCATTTCTAGGGAAGGAGTGCGGTTAACCTTACGTATTGCATCAGTTATAAACTGCTACAGTACAAGCTATAACAATTAACTAGGAGAGTTATTATGATTAAGAATGAAGTTGCACGAAGTTTAAAAGTGGTATTAGCAAATAATTACGCTTTATACTTAAAAACCCAGAACTATCATTGGAATGTGACTGGTTCAAATTTTAAGCCGTTACATTTATTGTTCGAAGAACAATACAATGACTTATTTATGGCTAATGATGAAATAGCTGAGCGCATTCGTACATTAGGTGAAAAAGTTCCAGCTACGTTTAATATTTTTAGTGATGCGACAGACATTAAAGATGGCAATGAAAATATTGATGCTACATCTATGGTAAAAGAGTTGGCCGATGATCAGGGGATTATTATTGAGTCTCTTAAAAGCACCCTTAAAATAGCACAAGATACAAATGATGAGGGTACAATAGGTATTATTACTAACCGTATTGGCATTCATGAAAAGGCAGCATGGATGCTTAGGAGTAGTATTTAGGATGGCTAAGGCAAGCAGAATTAATATCACATCTGCAAAGCCTATCCCTATGCTACAAGCACCTCAACCATATGTCTTAGTAATCCTCGATGGCTGGGGATATGCTGCTGCACACGAGTCGAATGCAATTACACAGGCATATACACCATGTTGGGATAGGCTATGGCAGCAATACCCACATGTTTTACTTGAAGCATCTGGCCAAGCTGTTGGTTTACCTGCACAACAAATTGGTAGCTCTGAGGTTGGGCATTTACATATTGGGGCTGGTCGTATTGTGCCTCAAGAGTTATTGTCCATTAATCAAGCAATTGCTTGTGGTGATTATTTCAAGCATGCTAAATTAAATCAAGCTCTTGCTCATGCCCAGGAACGTCAATGTGCTGTACATATAATTGGTCTATTATCCCCAGGTGGCATTCATAGCCACCAGACGCATTTGCATGCAATGCTTGAGTTGGCAACACGCTATCCTGATCTACCCTGTTATATCCACGCTATATTGGATGGTCGTGATACCCCTCCTCGATCGGCCAATGATCACCTACAATCCTTATCCAAACTAATCAAGGTGCTAAATCACGGTAAACTTGCTTCTATGATCGGCCGTTATTATGCGATGGATCGTGATCAACGCTGGGAACGCACGGAAGAAGCCTATACACTTCTTACGTGTAACACAAGCAACGCATACTATGCTAGTGATGCACAGGAAGCACTGAAACAAGCCTATGACCGTGGTGAAAGTGATGAATTCCTGCGAGCAACGATCATAGACCCGAAAACATTTTCTCCAATTCGCTCAGGTGATCTCGTTATTTTTACGAATTTCCGTAATGACCGTACTCGACAGTTGACACAAGCACTGATTGACCCAAATTTTAAGGCATTTTCACGCCCCTATCATCCAAAAATTGGGCATTTTTTTACGATGACTACTTATCAGAAGGGATTGCCTTGTGAAGCACTTTATCCACTGCAATTGATCAAGCATACCCTAGGGCAATGTATTGCTGAACAAGGTTATAGTCAGATTCGGCTTGCTGAAACTGAGAAATATGCACATGTGACTTTTTTCTTCAATGGTCGGGATGAACATCCATTTCAGCGAGAAATACGACAATTGATCCCCTCACCTAAGGTTGCTACCTATAATCAAGAACCTGAGATGAGTGCTGTAGCACTCACACAACAGCTAGTGAAGCAGATCACACATCAACAGCATGCGTTGATTGTCTGTAATTATGCTAACCCTGATATGCTGGGACATACTGGCTATTTACCTGAAACGATCCAGGCTATCGAAGCTATTGACCGTTGCTTAGAAAAAGTGGTCGCAGCTACATTAAAATATCGCTACAATTTGATTATTACATCTGATCATGGTAATGCTGAGCAAATGTATGACCCTATCCACCAGCAACCTCACACGGCACACACCACAGCACCTGTTCCTTGTTTGCATATTGGACAGACGGTGGAGACACTACATGAAATGGGCAGCTTGGTTGATATTGCACCTAGTATTCTAAGTCTTATGGGAATACCTGTGCCTAGTGTGATGGATGGCCAAATACTATGGCGTTCTCAAAAGTAGTTCTGATACTCTCTATATCTAAAGTCAGCGTGTAGTATCAGCTTTAGTTTTGTTTTTCTTTTGTTAGTTCTGATAGACTTTTAACGGATATCCCTGTTAATTGAGATATAATGTTGATAGATCGCCCCTGTTTAAGTAGATGCATCGTGATATATTTAATAGTTTTTTTACGACCCTCTTCTATGCCTTCTTCACGACCCTTTTTTACACCTTGTAGCATGCCTCGCTCCATACCTCGCTCCATGCCTAGATCTATTCCTTCTTGATGAATTTGTTGGGCTATTGTCATAATTTCACCTCTATGCTCCGACAGTGTGTCACATAAGTCTTCAACGACTCTTGATTTATTGGGAGAATCACCTTTTACAAGCATATATTTTACAACAAATTTAGTAAGATCGCCATATTTTATTGCAATGTTTTTTAAACAACCCGATTCTTTTAGTTTTCTCACAGCAATGCCAATATCACTGTCATAGATATGCTTTTGAAGCATTTCAAGTGTGGCAGCATCATCATGTTGTAAAATCGCTTCATCTGATTCTTGCTGGATATCCACCAGATGGAAGGGTTGTAAAAA
>PIWD01000030.1 GCA_003354005.1 Gammaproteobacteria bacterium
TTAAAAAACAGCAAATGAATAGTGAGCTTCCTGTTTGGGAGCAATTTTATGCACTCGCTGGATAATTGTATCCAGAATACAAGCATCCTTTGATCCAATAAAACTTTGCAACACAACCTATTAAAGTACCTTGGGATTGCTGCCACCTTTCTTCCGATTCGCCGCGTAAACAACGCCCCCCCACAAGTGTATTATACCCAGTAAGAAATTATGTCAAGCATATCAAGAAGAAACCTAAAAGCACAGCTAACATAAACTACACAAGCACCCTAATAATACATTAATTCTTGGGTGCAAACAAGCCATAACTAAGCATTAGCTGGTTAAATAAGTCTTTTTTACGTTAAAAAATTCTGTCTCGAGTAACGACCAAATTTAAATCATGCAGTTGCTGTCTCGAAACAGAAGACGGCGCATTGGTCAATGGACAGTTGGCGCGTTGTGTTTTTGGGAAGGCGATGACCTCACGTATTGAATTGGTTCCAGTTATCATCATGAGTAAACGATCAAGTCCAATAGCAATTCCACCATGCGGTGGGCAGCCATAACGCAATGCTTGCAGTAGGTGGCCAAATTCTTGGTGTGCTTGCTCGTTGTCGATTCCCAATTGTTTTAATACGGTGAGTTGCGTGTTGTATTGGTCAATTCGGATTGACCCACCCCCTATTTCATAGCCATTAATGACGATGTCATAGGCACGCGATAGGCATCCCATTGGATCTTTTTGTAGTTGATCAAGTTGATCACTCTGAAGTGCAGGTGCTGTAAAGGGATGGTGCACGGCTTGCAAACTGCCTTGTTCATTTCTCTCAAACATCGGGAAGTCAATGACCCACAAGGGATGAAACCCTGGCTTTAATAGTTGATGGTCATGCGCTAGTTGCTGTCGCAATGCTGATAGGGCTGTATTGACGATTGTTTTCTTGTCAGCACCAAAAAACAATAGATCATTTGCCTTTGCTTTGCTGCGCTCAATAAGACTGTGCTGCACTTCTTCAGGCAAAAATTTAAGAATCGGCGATTGTAAGCCCTGGGAACCTATCTCTGGGCTCACAACTTTAATGTAGGCTAAGCCTTTGGCTCCATGTTGCGCAACTAGCTGGGTATAGTCGTCGATCGCCTTACGGCTTAAATCTGCACCACCTGGTAGGCGTATCACTACAATACGACTATCTGGGTCGTTCGCTGGTGTTGCAAATACTTTAAATGGGACGTTATGCATGATGTCAGTGACATCGATAAATCGAAGTGGATTACGTAAATCTGGCCGATCTGTACCATACTCAAATAAGGCCTGATGGTAGGTCATCTGTGGGAATGGATCTGGCAGTGTAGCAGCACATTGTTCAGCAAACAGTTGCCGTAACAGAGTTTCAATGACCATGCGCACACCCTGCTCATCAACAAATGACATTTCTAAATCAAGTTGCGTAAATTCAGGCTGGCGATCAGCACGTAGATCTTCATCACGGAAACAACGTACAATTTGGTAGTAACGCTCAAGTCCCGCAATCATTAAAAGCTGTTTAAAGGTCTGCGGTGATTGCGGCAGTGCGAAAAACTGCCCCGAGTGTACACGGCTAGGTACTAAGTAATCACGTGCACCCTCTGGTGTCGAGCGTGTCAATATGGGGGTTTCGACTTCAATAAATTGCTGTTCAACTAAGTAGTTCCGTATGGCATGGGTCACATGTGATCGTTTCAGGATATGACCTAGCATCTCTGGACGGCGCAGATCAAGGTAACGATATTTAAGACGCATGTCTTCATGCAATTCTATATGCGTATTGTTGATTGAAAATGGAGGGGTTTCTGCTTCACTGAGGACTTTCATTACTGCCGCTGCAATTTCAACTGTGCCACTACTTAATGCCGTATTGACGGTCTCCTCGGGACGTTTACGCACCTGCCCGACGACTTTAATTACAAATTCGTTGCGAATTAGTTGTGCAGCCGCAAAGGCTTCTACTTGTTCTGGAGCTATCATCACTTGAACAATACCCGTTCGATCACGTAGGTCAATAAAGATAATTCCGCCATGGTTACGGCAACGATGAACCCAGCCACAAAGCAATACTGGCTGGTCTAGTAAACTCGCATCAATCTGAGAGCAGTTATAACGACCTTCATAGTCTGGCATGTCTCTACCTCTGTACTATAAATTGAATAAATTCTGCAAATAGGTCTTGTATGTCATGTGGCCCCGGACTCGCTTCAGGATGCCCCTGAAAACCGAAAAATGGCTTGCTGCGATGACGTATGCCCTGTAATGTCCCATCAAACAAGGAACGATGCGTAACCTCCCACTCAGGTGATAAGCTGCTTTCGTCAACAGTGAATCCATGGTTCTGTGTTGTAATAAAGACACGCTTACTAGCTAGATGCTGAACGGGATGGTTTGCACCATGATGACCAAATTTCATTTTAGCTGTCTTGGAATCACTCGCCAGTGCTAATAATTGATAACCCAAGCAAATACCTAATATCGGCCACGAACGCTTTAGTAGTTCAGCAACATTTGCAATTAAATCTGTGCAGGCAACAGGATCCCCTGGCCCATTAGAGAGTAAAATACCATCAGGATGATAACTGTCCAGTTCTTTGAGTGTAGTACGTGCTGGCACAACGGTGATATGGCAACCTAAATCAACCAGTAAACGAAGAATTTGCTGCTTCACCCCAAAATCATAAACTACGACACGGCAAGGAGTTTTAGACACTTTATAGGGTTCTTGCCCAGGCAATCGGGTTGTAGGATACTGCCATACATAGGCTTTCCTTGTCGTGACAACATCTGTCAGATCCTTACCATCCATAGAAGGTGTTTGCTTAGCTCTTTCGATTGCTTCATGCTCAGTTAAACTGTTATCATTGCAAATACAGCCACGTAATGCACCCTTCTCACGGATAAGGGTCGTTAAATGACGAGTGTCCACATCAGTTAACCCTACAACATTCTGATCAACTAAGTAACTAGCAAATGATTGCTTAGCGCGCCAGTTGCTTAAAATAGGTGATAGCTGTTTGGTAATCAGACCTGCTCCCCAAACTTGCCGACTTTCAATATCGTCCTCATTGATGCCAACATTACCAATATGTGGATATGTCAAGGTAATCAGTTGTCTCGCATAGGACGGATCAGTCAGAATTTCTTGATAACCCGTCATAGACGTATTAAAAATTACCTCCCCAACACAGCAACCAGGGACGCCTATAGCTGTACCTGGAAATAAACTGCCATCTTCAAGTGCAAGTAATGCAGATTGCTTGTACACCCCAACACCTCATGTCAACCCGAACGCGCTTTAAAAAATGCGCTCACTCCTTCAAACCATTTTTTAGCACGAGGATTATGCTCACGCCTTCCCTTCCGTAACGTTTCTGCAAATTTCAGAAGCATTTCCTGCTGCTCTCGGGTCAAGTTGCTCGGTGTTTCAACCGCAACACAACATAGCAGGTCACCTGTACGCTTCTGGTGTGCTACACGCACTCCCTGGCCACGTAAACGGAACAAATGACCGCTCTGTGTTTCTGCTGGAATTTTAAGCTTAACCCTACCAAACAAAGTCGGAATCTCTAACTCGCCACCTAATGCTGCCATCGTAAAACTGATAGGAAGCTCACAGTACAAGTCATTACCTTTACGCTCAAAGAGCGCATGATCACGCAAGTGAATTTGCACATACAAATCACCTGAAGCAGCACCACGCTCCCCTGCCTCACCTTTGCCTGATAAGCGAATACGGTCTTCATGACTAACCCCAGCTGGTATTTTGACCGATAATCGCTCACGTTTTGATACACGCCCCTTCCCACGGCATGAACGGCAAGGATCATCAATGGTCTGTCCCGCACCACGACAGCGTGGGCAGGCTTGCTGAATCGCAAACATTCCGCGCTGCATACGAACTTCACCCATACCAGCACAGGTTTCACAGCGCGTCGGCTGCTTGCCATCTCTCGCACCCGAACCCGAACACTCAGAACATTTGACCTTCGTAGGTACAGTAATTTTTAAATCTGTTCCATAAACGGCCTGCTCTAAGGTAAGCGACGCCTGATAGAGTAAATCAGAACCTTTTTGCCTGCCACCTCTTCGTGATTCATTACCAAATATGTCGCTGAAGCTGCCAAATACACTATCAAATACATCGTTAAAATCAGCAGAACCAGTACCGCCACCAGCAGCACCAGCCATATGATCAACACCTTCATGACCATGTTGGTCATAAACTCCACGTTTCTCAGTATCTGAAAGAACAGCATAAGCCTCCTGAAGCTCAAGAAACTTAGCTTTAGCGTCCTTATCTGGGTTACGATCAGGGTGACATTTCATAGCCAAACGGCGATAAGCCTTTTTAATATCGGCAGCGTCAGCCGATTTCGAGACACCTAAAACTTCATAATAGTCTCGCTTTTTTGCACCACCGCTCATGCAAGTTTTCGCATAATGAGTTTACTCCACACGATTAATCTTTGTCATCATCTTTGACTTCTTCAAACTCTGCATCAATCACATCTTCTTTCTCAGTTTCAGTCTTCTGTTGACCACTTTCTTCTGATGTTCCTTGCTGCTCCGCACCTTGCGTAGCTTGCGCCACCAACGAAGATGAGGCTTCCATTAATAACTGTGTTTTCTTCTCAATCTGATCCTTCTGATCTGCTTTCACCGCTGTTTTTAATTCTTCAACGAGCGACTCAATCTTGGCACGTTCTTCACCAGAAACTTTTTCACCAAGCTCACTCAATGTTTTGGTTGTCGTATGAATCAACTGATCAGCTTCATTACGAACTTTAACTAATTCATGAAACTTACGGTCTGCTTCCTTATGCTGCTCAGCATCCCTAATCATCTTTTCAACCTCTTCATCCGATAAGCCACCCATTCCTTTTATAACAATTGATTGCGCTTTACCAGTATTTTTATCTTTTGCCGATACATGCAAAATACCATTTGTGTCAATATTAAAGGTCACTTCAATTTGTGGTACACCGCGTGGTGAAGGGGCAATATCGGATAGATCAAAACGACCCAATGATTTATTTGCTGAAGCAATCTCACGCTCACCTTGCAATACATGTATAGTAACAGATGGCTGGTTGTCTTGTGCTGTCGAAAATATTTGCTCAGCTTTCGTTGGAATAGTGGTATTTTTCTCAATCAACTTAGTCATGACACCACCCATCGTTTCGATACCCAGGGATAATGAAGCAACATCCAACAGTAAGACATCTTTAACATCACCCATCAATACCCCTCCCTGAATCGCTGCACCTAAAGCAACTGCTTCATCAGGATTAACGTCATGACGTGCCTCTTTACCAAAGAATTCACTAACCATTTTCTGAACCTTTGGCATACGGGTCTGCCCACCCACTAGAATAACCTGATCGATGTCTGCTACCTTTAACTTGGCATCTTTCATTGCAATTTCACAAGGCTTCATTGTTTTCTTGACTATTGCCTCAACAAGTGATTCAAGTTTAGCTCGCGTTAATTTAATATTAAGATGCTTAGGGCCACTTGAATCAGCCGTGATAAAGGGCAAATTAACCTCAGTTTGCTTGGCAGATGATAGTTCAATTTTTGCCTTCTCAGCACCTTCTTTTAAGCGCTGTAGAGCAAGTGGATCACTTTGTATATCAATCCCGCTACTCTTCCTAAATTCAGCAACAAGAAAATTGATAATACGTAAGTCAAAGTCTTCACCACCCAAGAAGGTATCACCATTTGTAGATAAAACTTCAAATTGATGCTCGCCATCTACTTCCGCAATTTCGATAATTGATATATCAAAAGTACCACCACCTAAATCATAGACCGCAATCTTTTGGTCGCCTCTCTTCTTATCGAGTCCATAAGCTAGTGCTGCCGCTGTTGGTTCATTAATAATTCGCTTTACTTCTAAACCAGCAATACGGCCAGCATCCTTGGTGGCTTGACGTTGTGAGTCATCAAAATAAGCAGGCACTGTAATAACTGCCTCTGTAACTGTCCCGCCAAGATAGCTTTCAGCCATTTTTTTCACTTTGCTCAATAAAGCTGCAGATATCTGAGGTGGTGCCAACTTTTCTTTATCACGAACCTGAATCCAGGCACTACCATCATCTGCTTTAATAATTTTAAAAGGCACCATTTTAATATCACGCTGTACAACCTCATCTTCGAAGTTACGCCCAATTAAGCGTTTATTCCCAAAAACCGTATGCTCTGGGTTCGTAATAGCCTGACGACGTGCTGGCTTACCCACTAATGTCCCTCCATCATCAGTGTACGCAACAACAGATGGCATAGTTCGATCACCCTCTAGCGTTTCAATAATGCGTGGTTTACCACTTTCCATAATCGCACAAGCGATATTTGTTGTGCCTAAATCAATACCTATTATATTGCCTGTATTGCTTGCCATAATTATTTCTCCAAAACATTGCACGACTTACACTGAAGCCCTATCAAAAAATTATACACGTCTATTCCACGTTGGTTTACTCAATGCCTCCACCACTGCAAGATAACATTAAGGTCTAATTATCACTAATTATCACTAATTATCACTAATTATCACTAATTATTAATATGAAGATGGTTACACCGTTTTTCAAGTCTGATACTCCCCATGTCTAAAGACAGGGGCTTTACACTCATTTTTGGTAATTTATTTTGACCTGTTATGAACTGCCATCGGCTATTACAACCATGGCCGATCGTACAACACGATCATGTAAACAGTAACCCTTACGAAACACTTCAACAACAGTATCAGGCTTTACTGATTTATCCTTTCGTTTACTGATTGCTTCGTGCTGCATTGGATCAAACACTTCACCTAATGGATCAACTTGTTTAACACCAAACTTCGCGAATATATCAAGCATCATCCCCAACACAAGCTCATTGCCCTTACAAATTGCTATCATACGCTTATCATCCTTTATATGCTCATCAGCAATACACTCATAGATACTATGCTCAATACTGTCAACAATAGGAATAAGCTGCACTAATAAGTCATTAGTCCCATATTTACGTGCATTTTTCACTTCTTCAGCCGTACGCCGTCGCATATTGACAATATTAGCTTGCGCACGCTGCGATTCATCAGCTAAAGAGACAATTTGTTCATTTAATACTTGCAGTTCTTCCTCATGCGCTTCTTGCATACCCTTGATAGATAATTGTACATCCTCAGACGATACTTGGGATGCTTTTTGAGACTGAAATGCTTTACTCGACGCAGCCTGATTATGCAAGTCTTGCTGCTCAGACACTAGTTCATCCAAATGATTCTCATCCTTCAAAATATCTGATGCCTCAGACTCGGCTACTTCAGTCTTTACTATAGATCGCTTACGGCTCATTGTTAATGTTATTCCTCACTGTTTACATACACATCCGCAATCACAGACATGGTGTGCGCTAAATTTCTGTGTGCACAGACTAGCACGCTACCAAGCAAAAAACAACACTTTTATCTGCTCAAAAATAATTAAAAAATTACATTGCCAAGCATTTTTTACTTTTTGTTCTATACTTAATTACCGTAAGCAAATAATTTGAGGAGATCCCAGTTATGTCAAGTCATTATCCTGAACATCACGACAATCATGTTAGGTGTTCTTATTTGAGTTGTGTATTTTTTTTGCTTTTTGCTTGTATGCTAACTCAAATTGGATGGTGGCGCACATGTATGCTCTATATTACGAGTCTCTGGGGTTTCCATTTGCTGACACATTTACGCGCTTCTATCAGTGAAGAAAGCCTAATTATTGATCACATTCAGGAATACAATCATCAACCCGAATCTGCGCTTAGTTTTATTAGTACGATGAATTCACAAGAAAACCGTCCACACAGTGGTGCAAAGCTTCATTTTTGTCAAGATGAAGCTACGTGGTCACAAGGTTAAGTTTAAAAAGGCGGGCAAGTGTGCTGTGCTCGGATATTTAACTAATTTATGGTTAATATCCGGGTTGGCTCATAACATCTTTTATCGCTTTAATCGTTATATCACACAATTGATTCAAACAGTCTGTTGATATTGTAAATGGTGGCAACCAATAGATTGTATTTCCTATGGGGCGCAGTAGTGCGCCAAGTTTTACAGCTTTTTGATATACTTCATAACCTAAACGACGGTGTGCTTGCTCTTTTGTCACAATGAGGTCACATGCAGCAATGGCGCCGATACACCGAATATTCATCACGCAACTGGTTTCTTCTTCAACCCTGCGCATACATTTGAGTAAAGTGGCAGATAAGCCTTCAATTGATTTAACGATAGACTGGTCGCGCATAATGCGACACACTTCATCTGCAACTGCTGCTGCCAAGACATTGCCACTGTGTGTATGGGAATGTAGAAAATTATGTCCTCGCTGGTAATCATCATAAAATAATTGATAAATCGTATCAGTCAGTAAGAGTGCACTCATAGGCAACCAGCCAGCCGTTAGCCCCTTACCTAAACAGAGGAAATCAGGTGTTATGTCAGCATGTTTATAGGCAAACCATGTGCCTGTTCGCCCAAATCCTGTCATCATTTCATCGGCGATGAGGTAGATGCCATGTTTTTTAGCCCAGTGGGCGAGTCGCTTTAAGAAGTCCTGGCTGTAGATACGCATGCCAGCAGCCCCTTGTACGATGGGCTCAACAATGATCGCACTGAGTGTATCTTGATAGGGAGCTAGCTGCCTTAGTATATCTGGCCATATCGCGCTACAGTCCGCCCACATTGGATCTTCAGTTGAATGTACATATGGTATGTGTTTTAAAAAATGTACGGGCAATAAAAGTGCCTCATAATCTCGACAAAAAATGTCTGTATTACTGACGGATAAAGCTAATAGTGTTTCTCCATGGTAGGCATTTGATAAGGACATGAAGTGGTTACGCTGGCAATTTCCTTGAATACGGTGGGCATGTACACTCATTTTCAAGGCCATTTCAACAACTGAAGAACCATCTGAGGCAAATAGCACTTTGTGCAAGCCCTCATTGAGGCTGATTAATTGCTTAGCCAAGGAAACAACTGATTTATTAGTGGTATTCGCGAAAATAACATGCTCAAATCGTTCAATTTGTCGTAGCAGTGCTTGTTTCAGTTGCGGATGCCCATGTCCCAGTGATTTACACCACCAACTTGAAATTGCATCTATGATCCGATGTCCATCATCCAGGTGTAGATAACTGCCCTTTGCCCCTACAATGTGGAGTGGCTTGAATGTCTCATAATCTTTCATTTGGGCACAGGGATGCCAGATGTATGCTAGGTCTTCGTCTATTAATCCTGTCATTCACTTTCCTCTGGATAAAAGTTACCATGGCGTGCCTTAAAACCCCAAGATCTAAGGTACACCGATAGTTGAGCGTCTCTATGTGATCTTCAGTATTTTAACAAAGACCAAATGCACGTACATATTAAATTTACAGCTTGCTTTCACCAAGGGTGTATGTCAAACTTCCAGTAGCTGTTTTTAGTGGCAATTGTCAAATTAGGAATGCACTATGTCAACCAAACAATACTACAGTCGCAACACTACGCGACAGATCATACATCGAACGCTCATTGTATGTCTACTGATCGTCTCTATTGTAAGGCCAGCTATAGCAACAAACAAGCCATCAAGCCCTACTCTCAGAAATCTTAAGGCGATCACTCACCGTTATATCTTACCCAATGGGTTAACATTAATTGTACGGGAAGATAAACGTTCTCCAGCAGTTGTCAGCCAAGTCTGGTATCGTGTTGGCTCTAGTGATGAACAGCCAGGTATCACAGGCATTGCACATCTCTTGGAACATATGATGTTCCGAGGTAGTGAGCATTATCCAGGAAATCAATTTGCACGATTGATCGCAGAGCAAGGGGGATATGAAAATGCAATGACAGATTATGATTACACAATGTACTTTCAGGTTTTACAAAAGGACAAACTTGCATTAAGTTTCAAACTCGAGGCCGACCGTATGGCTCATGCCTCACTTGAGGCAATCAATTTTGAGAAAGAAAGAGAAGTTGTGATGGAAGAGCGTCGCTTACGCGTAGACAATCAACCAAAAGCATTGACTCAAGAACACTTCATAGCAACAGCCTATCTTGCAAACCCCTACCACACCCCTGTTATTGGCTGGATGCATGATTTAAAGCATTTAAGTATTACAGATACACGCCAATTTTATAAACGATGGTATGCGCCCAATAATGCCATACTTGTGGTTGTGGGTGATGTTAAGGCAGAGCAAGTTTTGGCCTTGGCAAAACATTATTTTGGAAGCATACCGAAACGTCCTTTACCACTTAAGGTTTCTCCTGGTGAGTTATTTGCTGTCGGTAAACGGGTTCTATCTGTATTTAATCCTGCCACAAGCTTACCTTGGGTTACGATTGCCTACCAACTGCCTTCTCGACTTACAGCAAAGAATCCATCTGAAGTCTACGCATTGATAGCACTCAATACGGTGCTCGGTGGTTATCCTAGTTCCCGTTTGCCACAGAACCTAATTAAGGCACAGAAAATTGTTTCTAATATCAGTAGTCATTATGCCCCCTACCAACGTTATAATGCCCTACTCACAATTGAAGCGACACCAAGTAAGGGACATTCCATAGATGAGGTGCTGCATGCAATTCATCAAGAAATTACTCAACTTCAGACACAACGCATTTCGCCACAAGAACTTAGCCGTGTTAAACTACAAATGATTGCCAATCGTATCTATCAGCGTACTTCCATCCAGGGACAGGCATTTGAAATAGGAATGCTAGAAGCTATTGGACTGAGCTGGGAGGAAAGTGAGACACTTGTATCATCGATTAATGCTGTTACAGCAAAGCAAATACAGGCAGTAGCCCGTCGTTATCTCGATGATCGAAATATAACGATTGCAAAGTTGAGACCATTGACCGTTACAAGTACCTCATACCAACTAAAGGATAAATAAGCATGTTTAAACGCTATCACTCATTGTGTTCTATCTGTCTCCTTATTGTTGCTCTAGGATTTAATACGCCAGCTATATCAGCCAAGCTTAAGAAGCCTATCCATCACACATTACCTCAAATCCACCATTGGACAACCAAACAAGTTATACAGGTTTATTTTATTGCAGAACATAGCTTGCCTATCGTTGATATTCACCTTGTCTTTAAGGCTGGCTCTGCTTACGATGGTAAACTACCAGGATTAGCTCAGCTAACCAATCGCCTGTTGATTGAAGGCAGTAAGAACCTCTCACAACAACAAATAGCAGTGAAATTTGATGATATGGCTGCACAATACCGTACTTCTGTCAATCGTGATATGGCTGTAGTCACACTACGAACTTTAACGACTATACCCAAAACATTAGTGGATAGTATTGAGTTATTTGGCAAAGTTGTGACGCAGGCAAGTTTTTTACCAAAACGTATTGAACAGCAAAAAGAGCGACAGCGCAGCACACTAAAAGAAAAAATGGAACAGCCTTCAGGCGTTGCAGCACAAGCATTTTATCGTGATTTATATGTTGATCACCCATATTCCCACGACCCGCTTGGCCATGCTTTGACTATCGATGCCTTAACGCGTGAGCATATTCTCCAATTCTATAAGAACTATTACACGGCACGTAATGTCATTATTTGTATTGTTGGTGATTTATCGATAACACAGGCTCATCATGTTGCGCAAAATTTAAGCAGTCAATTTCCCATAGGCCAGCCCATCACTGCATTACATAAAGCTGCATCGACAACGGACTCACAGGAGACATTTATCGATTTCCCAACCAACCAAACCCATATGCTTATTGGTGAAGTTGGTATTACGCCACAGGAAGCTGATTTTTTCCCACTGTTAATTAGTAATACAATTTTAGGCAATAGTAATACTATGGTATCTCGTATGTTCAACCAAATACGTAACCAGCAGGGCTTGGTTTATCATGTATCCAGTCATTTCTCACTAGCTGATTACCGTGGTGCATTCGTTATTGCACTGCAAACCCGTAACCAGCAAGCAGAATATGCTCGGAAAAGTTTAAAACAATTACTAAGTACATTTGTTGAACAGGGGCCTACTAAGGAAGAGTTAGTTGCAGCGAAATCCTATCTGATCAATCACTGGCCTCTTAATTTCACGGACAATGCTTCCATTGCCAATCAGTTAACACAACTCGCTTTTTATCAATATCCGATCGATTTTTGGGAAAACTACAACAAAAATATTCAAAAAGTGACTTTAGAACAAGTTAAGCAGGCTACTGCTCGACATATTCATCCTGACAAGTTGATTAGTGTTATTGTACGTGCTGCACCTGCGTCAACTAATCGTAATACAATTCTTAATGAACATTAGGCATACTAATTCCCCTAAACACCTCAGAAAGGTACGTATTATCGGTGGTCAATGGCGCAGCCGTGTCTTATCATTCCCAAACCTTCCAGAACTAAGACCATCCAAGGATAGTACACGAGAAACACTGTTTAATTGGATTGGCCAACATACAAAGAATGCCAACTGCTTAGATTTGTTCGCAGGCAGTGGCGCACTCGGCTTTGAAGCACTATCACGTGGTGCAAAACACTGTGTGTTGATCGATCGCCACCCTGCCACCATCGATGCCCTACAAGAGAATGCTAGACGGTTGCGTACAACGCAGGCCGATATTATCCGAGGGCATTTTCCACGACATATACCAACCCTAGACCTGAACACGCCCTTCTCACTGGTATTTTTAGATCCACCCTTTAAGAAAACAGAACTCATTTATCAAGCAGCAAGGTGGTTGACATCAAATCAACTATTAACCAATGACGCTATAATTTATATTGAAAGTGCACAGACTATTGAACCACACGACATTACTTGTAATTGGACTCTCTATCGACATCAATACCGTGGAGGAGTTCACTCTCATTTACTCTGCTCTTCTGCTGCTGCTGAAGAGTAAGACTAGACTTATCCCCAAACACTTGGACGTTGACGTCTTGTTTGAATTCATCTTTCTTATCCATACCAGCATCACTTTGCAATACATTACTACTCTGTTTATATGCAATGATAAACACAAGACCACTAAGTACAAGTAGCGAGGCCATACAGATCAAGAAAACCTGTGGATTAATTAGAACATTCAAAAGGCTGAGGACTGGCCATTGGAATGTGAATTCAAATAATTCAGCAACATAAACTAAAATCATGATAACCAATAAAACAGTAATGAACCCTCTCACAAGAAGGTCAGCTGTCTTCACTTCATTACTGCCTTGCATTTTCCTATATGCAAGAACGAATATACATATATTCAGGATAAGCGACACTGCCATACATCCCAAGATCACGTACGGATTAATAAAAATAATTAAAAAACTCAAACTCGACCAGTAAGTGGCAAGTTCAAATATTTCGCAGGTATAAAGCACTACAAGTGAAACTAAGAAAAATATATTCAGCCCTTGTGCAACTTTTAGTGCGATTTCTCCTTTTACTTTATTACCAGATTTTGTCGGACATCCAGACCTGGCCACACCGTCACTCACATCATTTTGCTCAGCAGCAATAGTTACATCATCAACTTGTTGATTGCCTGACATATTGTTACTACTTTGCAGAACACTAGGAACTATACACCCATCGATCAACGTCTTACGCGTACCTGCACTATCTCCTTCTACATTGCCTACTGGATCATTCCCATCTGCAAGATCAGTAACAGTTAATTCATTATTTCCCTTTCTAACCTCCCTCTCATCACTAATACTTGCAGGTACTTTGTCTGTGAGTGACTGCTTGTTACTACTACTGCTCTGTTTGGAAGTGCCTAAGACCAGATCATCCTCATCAGCAGCCAAAGTGGCAGAATCAACTAATCCATCGTTTT
>PIWD01000031.1 GCA_003354005.1 Gammaproteobacteria bacterium
CCTTCCCCTTTGCCTTAATGAAGTATAATTAATATATCAATTATTTACAAATTTGTTTTCTTGAAATCTGAAACTCAGTACTGATTTTACTAGTAGAAAAGCATCAGCTACCCAAGCAAGACTAACAATATATTTTACCACTACTAACGCTGTTTCACCTACTGTTCTACTACTATTCAGCACTGATCGTATTTGCTCAACCGTTAAACTCTTTGATGTATTCCATTGGTCTATACCGTCTCCAAACCATTTCACAAGTTGCTCTCGTTCATCTGCATTAATCAACATAAACTTGTTAAATTCACTGTAATTACAAGTTGAAAAAAGCTTTATGATGACCTCTTTCTTCTCATCTGTAACACTCTTGATTTTATCGATGTCAGCATTTCCTTCTAATATGTCGCTATTCATCAACGCATTCCACAATTTAGAATCATCACAACTGCTTAGACCCCTTAGGCTGTGTAACAGTATGGAAAACTTTTCAGGTGTGGCTTTCATGAGTAATTGCTGCACCACCTCCATATCATATATGCTCACCAATTCCTCTAGATCCACCACTACTTGCAATAGGTTATATGTTGGTTTCTTGCTACCAACATCCATCACTTTCCGCAATTTCTTCTGTTGATTGGGAGGAAAGTACTTCGCTAGACTAGCACTTGCATCGGCAAGTTGCATTGATAATCTTTTTTCTCCTTGCAGATGCTCAGCACACAGTAAGTTAATCATGGTCAACATACTATCAATCTGCATCATCTCATTTATGTCATCGTCATTGGCTTTCCTATTTCTAATGGTGCTTAATAAAAATTTAGTCGGAGCACGAAGCAATGCACTTGGGAATCTTTTACTAAATTTTACCAACATGTTAATATTAGTTTGGACAATTTTTATGTCATTACTGGTGATACATTCACCAATATGATGCCAAATATTAGCATCTGCTAATTTATCAACAGAAAATTTCTTTATTAGCCACACCGCTAATTTTTCATGGTTTTCTAATAGGTCAAACCACGTATTCATGCTACTTGAGCCAGTCTTAGCATCTGCTTGGGATAAAGCATATACTTTATCCAACGAACTTTTATTATTTAGCACCTTATGTGCAACCAACTTAGGATGGTACTGATTGAGCAAATGAATCAAAAATGTTATCAATTCTCCACCAAGATCATTTGATGCACTTAAAAATGAAACAAGAAATTGTGCTGCATGTACTAATTTATGTCTATAACTAACTTGGATGTCTTCAGCTTGCTTTTCTTTCGAGAAGACACCCAATCTACAGAGTGCATCGCATTTTTCACTTTGACACAACACGTTAAGCACTGGCAATGTGTTATGTTCTTTTTTACTTGAAAAGATATGTACTGCATCTGCCATGGATAACAATTTTGAACCACGTTTATTTTTATTGCTGAAGTTATACAACTCCGAGCAGGAATTTAAAAATGGCATAAGTTCTTCTGCATCGAAGTTTACGCTATCGACTGATGGACTCGTAGGATCTATTTCAGTATTGTACAGTACATTACGAAGAAGCTTCTTATTTCCTATAAATAAGAGTGCTAAGGTATTAAAATAAGCAGCTATCATGTCATGATTGCCCGACATATACTTGACTAACTTGGTCATCAAGGTTTTCTTATTCTTTGTCGCATCAACCCCTTGCATCAATAAAATCGTACTGTAGAGCGAGATAATATTTTTGGAAACAGTTAGACCAGGATACAAATCAGACTTTGGGACATTATCATGTGTCTTTAAGACATGAATAAATAATAAATTCTTATGTATTTCTTTATCCTTTGCACTCATATTTAATAGTAATTCATGCAAAAATTTATGATCAGGATTTGCATCAAATAAACTACATATAAAATATGAAAGATCATTTTGTTCTTTATAATGCTCATTGATAAATAAAAAGATTTGTGAGTTACTACTGAAAACATCAATTAAAGTTGGCAATACCTTATGCTTATACTTCTTCTTATTCCTATCCCAGCCCGTTATCCAATGTTCAAAAATACTTTTATCATTAGCAATGGCTTCTATATTTGACTTGAAATCAGGTGATTTCTTGAGAGTCTTCCAAATCTCAATCTTAGAGGCATGAGAAATCAACTTCACTAATTCACTGGGTAAATTATCCTGATACCAACTATCTGGAATGATATACTTGATGTTAGTAACATCCAGATTTTTTAAAATAACTGAAGAGAACAGAATGCTAAACTCATCAGTTTTTTCACGTGCCTTCCATCTCTCACTTGTAGGAATTTTCGAGATCAATGATGTATTAACACTATCAAGAATACCCTTCAACGCAGCTTCTGTTTGGTTAATGTTGTGTAATTGTTTGTAAACCTCAATAATCGTTTGGAAATTATCGCTACTAATCCTGTTAATGTTCATCGTGAAAATACTACGTAGCAGATACGCCCTTATTCCAGGAAGTGGCAACAGATGCATCATATCTTTCGTGAATAACTTAGAATTGAGCAAAGCTTCCGTAATATCACTCCAGTCAGTTGAGTCTGTTATATTACTTTTTTCCACTGCTGCCTGTTTCACGAGAAATTTAATTGTGTTGCGATTAGGTTTGTTGTGTTTAATCAGTGCTAAAATATATTCTTTTCTTACTGGTTGCTTGGTTACATTTAAGATAGTTTTAATACCAGCAGGACTATTATCGAAACTAATGACTTTGGTTAATAAACTAGGATCATTGTACTGTGTAAAAATATAATGAAGCAGATTAACATTCTCATTCTTGTGAGCGTTAAGCAAAAGCTCATCGGGTTTTGGCTTAGGCCTTCTTAGTTTAATGGCCTTGACAGCATTCTCATTATCATACATAACTCCTCTGGCTGAGAGTTGCGCTCGTGCTAATTCGTTGCGTAATTTTCTTAGGGTCTCACTCTTTAAGCCAAGCAGAATATTTTTGTTATTCTTTGCAAGTTTATACCAGGATGCCTTATTTAGATTCAAACAATAGGAACTCGGTAATTCCCGAGTCATATCAACTTCTTGATTGTGCTTACCCGTTTTATTATCATATCCTTCGACCCACTTATAATAATAACGGGGTAGTATAAAACTCTTAGACCCTTTCATTTTTCTTCTTTTTTCTATCAATAGCAGTGCCTCTGGGTTGTCTATATCACCGTCCAAGCAGTCAGTTGCGGTACTACGGCTTCCATCTGCATACTCAGAGTAATTAACATCTGTCAAAATACGCCATAGTTGATTAAAACATTCTATTTGACTGATAGTGATACGTTGCTTAACCGTGAAACTATTTTTCCAGATATTCTGCATATTGCCGATATTCCAGAGAATACCCTTACCAGCTTTGAGCTCGAGACCACGTTCATTCTCCAAATCTGCAAACATCCATCTATAAGGATGACTTAAGGATATGCCATCTTTACTACCGAGACCACAAGCCAAACTAATGAGTAATACAAATTCATAGGCATTAATATCTTTGATACTTTTATTACTATACGCAGCAAACCGCCCAAATACATCATATCTAACATTTGCCTCATTGCTACGAGCACCTTTATATTCATATTCTCTTTTTTGGTCTTTATCTGCAGAAATGAGATATTTCTTCACATATTCATTTGTTAATCTAAATAAGTTCGGCGATTTTTCTTTTAGCAGATCTATTTCCCAGTCATTCAGTTCATACCTTTTCTCCGACTGCAGTGTGTTAGGGTCTGCATAGAGTGATGAGTCATAATAGTGTTTGAAATTTTCGTACTGCTCTAAGCAACTGTAAATATCGATTAATCGCCTATTATCAGATGAAATAATAAATCCCCGTAGCACCTCTGGTTGAAAATTAAAAGTGGATGAAGAAAAGATATCATGGACAAATGGTGCAGATTCAGGACGTAACATCCCATCATCATCAGTTGTTTTTTCTAAACTTGGCATCAGCAAGCGAAAAGCATGATAATTATTTACCCCCAAGACACGTTTAATTACATTTGCCTGGCTATCTAGCTTATCAAGCTCTTCTTCAAATATAACCCACCCCTCCGGAACTCTCCCTACAGGATTATCTCTTCGGTTCGTGATCTCAACAATGATCTTATCACGCAATATAATCAATTCCGTTCTAGTCAGAAATAAGTTATACCTTTTACCCTCATTAAATTTACAGAGTCTATTTTGAGTAATGCTTGCATTTAGAATAGAATCTATAGTGTGTTTAGCATTCGCCAAGGTTTTAATCAGCTCTGCATCGATATTACATTCAATACTGTCACTGATTAACAACCCCGCTATCTCTGTACAAAGACGATTCACTGGTTCATCTGGATTCAATATGTAGGAGTCGTTAGTATCTTTAATCCGATCCCAACGTGTATTCAAAAAACCTTGGAAGGTCTCGGCATCCTTTATAGACAAGGAACACGTAGGTGATCCATTTAGAGATTTTATAATGCAATTCAATTCATACAAGGATTGATTCTGTTCTTGAGACAGGTGGTTATCCCGCGTGAGCTCCGAGATATCCGTAGTTATCTTTGGTAATTTATTGTATTTTAGTTTGATTTTAGCACAAGACTGTAAATTGATTTGCTCTTATTTAACCTCCTTCTGCTCATCATCTTCTTTACTTTCTATTATCTCCCCACGTATCAATCTGACCGCATCCTGATATGGCTTGAGCAGATTCATTTTAATTAGATTATCATCAGGCAACAACTTTACCTGTTCTATCCGCTTTTCAATACTAAGTGCCAATCTTTCTTGCGCTTTCTCATCAACTATTGCCTGATCTTCCTTTTTATGACTTTTTAAATCCAAAAGAGGGTGTAAGACAAGCCTATGATCCGAAGCTTCCCCATGGCTCCAAATTTTTTCATCGAACTTATCCCTCTTATAAATACTCGATAGAGCACCGTATGTAATATCTCTTAGCATCAAATTTACCTCTATCCAATCAAACGTAATCTACATAAGTGTATAATAATTATAGCACAATTTTTTACTAATTAAATAGTGCAAAGCATAATTCTTGCCTATTTCACTTCCAGGATATGAGCAATGAGCTTCTTAGTTATTTCCTTCAGCAACTCTTTTCATAAGCGGGGGGATATCTTGCAATGCCCAAAGATAAATCTTTATTTCTTCAGTTGCTGATTAACAAAAATTTCGCGTAAGGTCGCATGAATGAAGCTAAATGCGGTTTAGTAACCTATATCTAAGCGGGGGAATGAAGTAAGTACTTGTTTTTTGTTTGACACAATTGGACATAATAATGCTACCCTTCACACATCAGGGGGGTTTGTATCCCATCGCCAGGGAGGTGATGGCTCTTGGGGTATGGAAAAGTGTTTGTGTTTGCCTTAGAAAGTAAGGTGTTAGCTAGGTGTAAATTATGTCTACCTACGATCAACAGTCCGATGCTTTGGTTCTTGAGTGTTCTAACACACTGAAGACTCAGCTCGTTTCTATGTGGGAACGTATTTTAGACATCGATTCAATCGATGAAGATGATCAGTTTTTACATTTGGGTGGCAATTCATTAGAAGCGATTCAGATCGTTGCTGAGATTGAGAAAATTTTTTCTATACGTGTACCTGTCGTTGTAATTTTTCAGTGCGATACAATTGAAAAGCTTGCTGCCTATTTGGAAAAAGAAAGACCCCAAACCATTCAGGCTACACCTATGAAGGCTAGTACTAAAAAACAGTATATGTTGTCAGATTTACAGAAAAGCTTTTACTTTATTCAGCAAGCACAAGGAGCGCAGGCTTTCGTCTATAATATACCATTAGTTCTTACAATCACAGGTTCACTTGACCCAATCGTATTATCCGGAAGTTTAGCAGTCCTAATTGATCGTCATGCTATCTTACACAGTATTTTCTATGAGGGCGATCAAGGCTTGGTGCAAGAGTTAGTTGAGCACGGTACTAACACTATAAGCTTGTTACCTGAACCCATCACACAGGCTCAACTGCCCAAAAAAATTAAAGCACTTATTAACACTACCATTCCTTTAAACAAGTTTCCACTTCTGCGTGCCAAGTTATTTAAATGTACTGCTAATAAACACGTGCTTGTTATTGTACAACCTCACATGATTACAGACGGTTGGTCTTCAACAATCATCAAGGAAGAATTATTTAGCTACTATTCTGCATTGATTGCAAAACGGACACCTAATCTGCCTCCATTGAAAATGTCTTATTTTGAATACATTCAGGAAACGCAAGACAAGCTTAACAGTGAGGTACATACACGTGATATTGACTATTGGAAATCAAAATTAGCTAATATTAAGTCCCTTAATTTTCCACATGACAATGCCAGGACTGAAAACACGGATTTTTCTGGTCGAAGGCAGGTTTTTTCTATAAAAAAAGCACTTTTTGAGCAATTAAATCATTTTAGCGCAAAACAGAATGTTACACCGTTTATGTTGGTCGCAACGATCATGAATAGCTTGTTAGCACGTTATTGTGGTCAAGATGATATTGTCCTGGGGTTTCCAATTTCAAGCCGTAATCAAGTTGCGCTTGAGCGAACCCTTGGCCCACTGATTAATACCCTGGTCTTGAGGACGCAAGTCGACTCAAACAAAACTTTCATTGAATTGCTACAACAAGTTAAAGAAAACTGCCTTGAAGCCTATGCACACCAAACTACTACCTTTAATACCTTGGTCAATCATCTGAAAATAGAACGCGTGCCTGGTATGCATCCTATTTTTCAAATTATGCTGGTTTGGCAGGATTGGTATGAAGCTGTTATACATCCTACGGATACGCTGAGGGTTCAGTCAGAATTAATTGATCAAGAAACTGCAAAATTTGATCTTAGTTTTGAATTCATCCCGATAGAATCTGGATTGGAATGTTTTATAGAGTACAATAGTAGCCTATTCCAACCTGAAACAATCGAAAGGCTCTCTTGTCATTTTCTAGACTTACTTGAGCAATGTATCGCCTCGCCTGGAGTGCCACTTAGTCGTATAGCACTGAAATGCTCCCCTCAAACCAGAGCTATTACACCAATGAAAACTTCGGCAGTGCCCGAGGCAATGATGGCACGGATGCCACATCATGTATTTGAGGAGCAGGTTAAAAAGACCCCATCAAACATAGCAGTTATTTTTCAGGATAACCGCATCAATTATGCTGAGCTGAATAAGCGTGCCAATCTACTGGCTCATTATATTCGGTCAAATTATCTACAATCTTTTTTAGAGGAGGGGTGTGAAACCCCATTTATTGGTATTTTTCTTCATAAAAGCGTAGAACTAGTTGTTAGCATATTGGCAATCTTGAAAGCAGGTGCTGCTTATGTACCTATTGATACAAGAAGCCCTCCGAAACGTATACAGTTCATACTAGCCGATGCGAATTGCCAGCTTGTTATCACCCAATCAGCCCACAAATCCCTATTCCAGTCTGATCAAACTTTACTCTGCTTAGACCAGGCAGAGATTGATATAGCACAATGTGACTACCATAATATGCCCATGCTAAGGTGGCCTGATGACCCGATCTATATCATTTACACCTCAGGGACAACAGGATATCCAAAAGGGGTGATACAGACCTATGTTAATGTGGCGTGCTTATTTTTTACGACTGCCAATATCTTTCAATTTAGCGAAGCAGATACTTGGCTTCTATTCCATTCACATGCATTTGATTTTTCGGTGTGGGAACTATGGGGGGCTATGTTATATGGTGGGCAACTTGTGATTCCAACAGAACAGGACATAAGCAATCCTGATGCAATCTGTGAATTGATAAAACGACACGAAATTAGTGTATTAAACCAAACTCCATCTGCATTTAAGGCTTTTATGCAAATATTTAAGGAGCGACATAGTGATTTAGCCACTTTAAACTACATTATTTTCGGTGGTGAAAAACTGGATAGTGTGATTTTATCGGATTGGTGGCAACAATTTACGGATGTACGTCCACAAATGGTTAATATGTATGGTATTACAGAAACAACGGTGCATACCACATATAAAATACTGTCAAAACATGATCTAGTTAGGTCACAACAATCAAATATCGGCGTACCACTCGATAATATGTCTGTACTCGTTGTTGATCAACATAAAAAGCCGTTGCCTATCGGTATCCCAGGTGAATTACTGGTTGGCGGGCATGGTTTAGCCACAGGCTATTTAAATCAGCCAGAGCTAACGCGTAAAAAATTTATTATGCTTTCCAGTAATGACCTTTATGCAACAGACAAGCCGTCTGTTTCTGACGACAAGTC
This sequence comes from Gammaproteobacteria bacterium, assembly GCA_003354005.1. GTDB lineage: Bacteria > Pseudomonadota > Gammaproteobacteria > PIWD01 > PIWD01 > PIWD01. Next base: position 8,284 of record PIWD01000031.1, read on the forward strand.
AATGCGTTTCTACTGCACAGGTGATCTGGTGCGGTATTTATCTGATGGCAGCCTGGAATACTTAGGGAGAATTGATCAGCAAATACAGTTTAGGGGATTTCGCATAGAAAAAGAGGGAATTGAGTCCATTTTACAGCAGTTCCCATTGATAGCACAAGCTGCCATTCTTCTTAAAACATACAAGGGTGCTCAAAAACTCGTTGCTTACTATACCCTAAATGGAGCAGATAATCCAAAACAGCAAGATTTACAGTTGTTTTTAAAGCAACGACTACCTAGCTACATGCTACCTAATTTATGGATCAAGCTAACACATATACCACTTACAGCGCAGATGAAAACTGACTATACTAACTTGGCTGCTATGGAAGACACTCCAGTTGGTATAGCTTCTGAATTTCAGAAGCCCATTGCCGTGTTGCAGCAACTATTAGCTGTCATTTGGGAGGAAGCCCTAAATCTTAAGCATATTGGCTTGGATGATAATTTTTTTAGCATCGGGGGTGATTCGATCACAAGTCTTAGAGTTATTGCCAAAGCACGTGAAAAAGGGTTTTCACTTAGTGTCGGTGATATGTATAAATACCAAACAATTCGCAGCATGGTTGACCATGGTTGTAAAAAGGACAGTACACAAGCAACATTGAAACCAAAACATTATGTCCCACTCTCTATGCTGCAAGAAAAAGATAGAGCAGCTTTAGCCACTAATTGCATAGATGCTTATCCCATGTCATCATTGCAACTAGGCATGCTTTACCATACCTACTATGAACCCAATTCTGCTGTTTACTTAGATGTATTTGGTTATACAATCGATAGCGTTTATCAGCATAATTGTTTGGTCAAGGCTTTTGAGTCGCTTATCTCCACAAATCCTATTTTGAGAACAACATTCCATTTACAAAAGTATTCAGAACCACTACAAGTTGTCCATACACACATTACACCACTTCTGGATGTCAAAGACTTATCGGACTATACCCCAATTGAACAAAACAAAAAACGAATTGAGTGGACAGAGCAGCAGAAAAAGCAGCCATTTAATCAAGAACAAGGACCACTATTTCGCATTACTGTCCATCTTCTCTCTGATAACTTATTTCACCTAGGATTTGCATTTCATCATGCCATTTTGGATGGTTGGAGCGTAGCGAGCTGCATCACCAGCTTATTGTCTCTTTACGCCAAGAACCTAGAAGGTAAATCGAGTGCACCCAGTATTAACGAACATTATCAAAAATTTATTGCACTGGAACAAAAAGCTGTATCCTCCAAGATTCAAAAATATTTCTGGAAGCAATATTTAGCAGACTATGAACCGACACATATCGCTAGATGGTTTGAGCAAGATCCTGGTACGGATGATTTTGTCACATATTCACTCCATTTTGATCCGCAGCTAACCGTAAAGTTACTGGCACTATCAAAGAAATTGCATGTATCAATAGATGCAGTACTGCTTACTGCCTTTATTAAACTCTTATCAGTATTGACGAATAGCAAAGAAGTACTAACAGGAGTAGTATTCAATGGTCGACCATCTGTTGATGGTATTGAAGACACCTTAGGATTATTCTTGAATTCCCTTCCTTTCCGCCAAGTGCTGATCGAGGGCAGTTGGTCTGATCTGATTTTGGCTATTTTCCGTAAGAAAGCTGAAATTTATCCACATCGGCGTTATCCACTGATGCAAATTCAAAAAGACCTTGATTCTAAACAGTTGTTCGACACGCTGTTCTATTTTACTCACTTCCATGTTTATAAAAAGATGCAGTCATCTAATGGGGTCAATATTGTTGCGCAAGACTTTTATGAGCGAACAAATTTTCCTCTGGCCTGTAATGTCACGCTAGACCCATTACAAGATGAATTAACACTATTTATTGATTATGAAACCAAGTGCTATCAAGAAGAACAAATCCAGCAATTTTCAGATTATTTCATCAAAATTTTAAATACGATAAGCCATCAAGCTGATGCAAACCATCAAGACTGCAACTTATTGTCACCTGAAGAAAAACAATGGATGTTGTGTGATTGGAATAAAACAGAACATGCCTATAATTTTAGCAAGCCAGTCCACTGCATGATTGAGGCACAAGTCCAGAAAAGACCCAAACATATCGCTGTCACATCCAATGGTATGACATTAACCTATGCAGAGCTTAATCTCAAGGCTAATGCTCTAGCCAGTATACTAAAAGATAAAGGGGTCAGCCCTGGTGATGCCATCGTTGTCTATATGGATAGAGGTGTGAATAGCATTGCTTCTTTGTTCGCTATTTTAAAACTTGGTTGCGTGTATGTGCCTATTGATAACAGACAGCCTAAAGAACGCGTAGCTTACATGCTCCGTGAAGTGAATCCTAGATTGATATTATCCGATCGTGAAACCATGAGAGCATCTCATGCTTTTAATTTAGAACATAGCAATAAGCAATTGGAAGTGGATCACTTATGGAGAACTAACCCATTAGCGCAAAACCCATACTTTCCCTCGTATCACTCAAAAAAAGACGATCTGGCTTATATTATATACACCTCAGGTTCAACTGGAAAACCCAAGGGTGTGATGATAAGCCATGCTAGTTTGTTAAATGTACTCTTCTTTGTAAAAGAGTCCATAGACTTCCATGATAAAGATTGTTTGCTTGCCTTAGCTCCTTTTTCCTTTGATATCTCGCTACTAGAGATTCTTTTACCGTTGATCAATGGGGCGAGTATAGTAATTGCTGATAATGAGCAAATGAAAGATCCCCATTGGATAGTTCATGCGATTACGGAACATAATATTAGCTGTTTTCAAGCCACCCCAATAACTTGGAAAATATTATTTGATACTGGATATGTGTTGAACCCTTCTATCAAAGTACTGTGCGGTGGTGAACCTTTAACACGTGGCATTGCTGCTCAGTTAACAAAGGCTCATGTATCCTGTAATCTATATGGGCCAACTGAAACAACAATTTGCTCAACACGCCTGCCACTGCATCAACTCAAAAACCTAAAATCAACTGTATCTATTGGAAAGCCGATTGCTAACACTAAACTCTATGTACTGGACAACAGCTTAAACCCTGTGCCTATGGGTGTAGTAGGTGAATTGTATATTGCAGGCATGGGAGTGGCTAAGGGGTATTTACAGCAAAAAGATTTAACCGCAGTGAGCTTTATCGATAACCCATTCGAGACAGAAAATAAAACATATTCCACATTGTATAAAAGCGGTGACCTGGCGCGCTGGTTGCCTGACGGCAATCTTTATTTTGTTGGTAGAGCTGACCAGCAGTTTAAGCTAAGGGGGCATCGTATCGAAGCTGGTGAGATTGAATCGGCTTTATTACAACATCCATCTATAAAAGCTTGTGTCGTATTGATCAAAACCGTGAATGATATTGACTGTTTAATCGCTTATATAACTATACAGGCATCGAGCGCACCCTCTAGAAAAGAACTGCGAGCTTTTTTAATTGCAAAAGTACCAGATTATATGCGACCTGAAAAATTTGTTGTTATAGATGATATCCCCAGTACAATCAATGGGAAAATGGACACAAAAGCCCTATTAGCTCTAGAAGTTGAGCAAGTACAAACACCAGAAACAAATAAAACATTTATATTAACAGATACCCAGCAAGCCTTAGCTGATATTTGGTGTCAAGTCTTGAATATTACCTCGATTGCACCAGATGATGACTTCTATGATCTGGGTGGGAACTCAATTTTATCCTTGATTGCAGTTCTGCAGATTAATGAGCATTTTTCTGTAAATTTATCGATTCGTCTGCTGGTAGAACATCCTACATTAGAAACTTTAGCTGATGTTATTACGCATTTTAAAGAAAAAAATTCGGAATCCAAGGTTCAAGGCAAACACTTTAGCTTTAGCATACTAAAAAAAATACCCAATCCCATAGTTACACTGCGTAGTAAGGGGCAAGGCAAGCCCTTGTTCTTAATCCATCCTGTAGGTGGCACTGTTTTTTACTATATTCCACTTGTTAAGAGACTAGCCTCTGATAGGCCTGTTTATGGCATTCAAGATCCAGGCATTGAGGCAAAAGATACTCTATTTTCATCCTTAAGTGAAATGGCAGACTTTTATATCAGCGTCATCAAACGATATCAACCCTATGGCTCTTATTATATTGCAGGATCATCCTTTGGTGCACAGGTTGCCTTTGAAATTGCACGCCAGCTATATGCACAAAAAGATGAGCTTGCCTTTATCGGCTTACTTGACGGATGGGCAGTATACCCTGACCGAGTTAAATACGATCGATCATGGTTTGAAAATAACTTAAAAATGCAAATGGAGATCATACCTAAATTAGCACCAGATCTAAAAATATATGATCTGCTTTTAGACCTGTCATGGCATCGTCAGCAACTCGGGGTGAAGTACCATTTGCCAAAAAATTTCCCCCTAAAACTAAGCTTACTTAAGGCTCAAACAACATTAGATGTTTTAAAGCATATGGATTCTCCGTATAATCACTGGGATAAACACTGTGTCCTACCCCCTGAAGTTTACGGTGTACCAGGTGATCATTTTACAATGCATTTTGAACCACATGTTGGTAAGTTTGCTGAAGTTTTGGACAGGTGTTTAAATAAGGCTGATGAGGTTGTTATAGCATAGGGCTTTATCATAACAAGTATGAGTGCCAACATGAAAGAAGGCTTGCAGCATGATATAGCACATCAAGAGTGTGGTCTGCTATCACCTGAAGAAAAACAGTGCATGTTATGCGATTGGAATAAGACCGAACGTGCCTATGATTTTAGTAGGCCTGTTCATAGGCTTATTGAAGATCAGGCGAAAAAAACACCCCATCATATAGCCGTAACATCTAATAGTATAAGATTGACCTATGCTGAACTCAATCTCAAAGCCAATACTCTAGCCAATATGCTAAGAGATAAGGGGATTCGCCACAATGATGCTATAGTTGTTTATATGAGCAGGGGAGTGGATAGCATCGTCGCCGTCTTCGCTATTTTGAAACTTGGTTGCGTGTATGTACCAATTGATACTGCGCAGCCCGAAGAACGCGTAAACTATATGCTTAGTGAAGTGAACCCTAAATTGATACTATCAGATTGCGCAACTATAGCATCCCGTACTTTTGATTTAGAACATAGCAATAAGCAATTGGCTGTGGACAGCTTGTGGAAGGCCAAGTCCACACCAGCACAAATCCCATACTTTCCATCGTATCACTCAAAAAAAGATGATCTGGCCTATATCATGTACACCTCGGGTTCGACTGGAAAACC
>PIWD01000032.1 GCA_003354005.1 Gammaproteobacteria bacterium
AAAGCGTTTGTGTAAAGCAGTTCCCACATAACCATAGGTGCAGCAAGCCTGTTATGTCGAAAGGTAGTTGTAATCAGACATCTACGGGTCGCAAGAAGCCTCCGCTAGAACAGTTAGCAGCTGGTTAGCGACGGGAGTATGTCACTCTACAGGGCATTATATGACAAAACAAAAAACGGCTATTCAACCGATACGTGCACAAAATTATGCCCAGTGGTATCAGCAGGTGATTAAGCTTGCTGATTTAGCTGAGCTTTCAAGTGTACGTGGCTGTATGGTGATCAAACCCTGGGGTTATATGCTCTGGGAATCGATACAGGAGCAATTGAATCGACGTATTAAGGAGACGGGACACGAGAATATTTACTGCCCTCTTTTTATGCCCTTAAGTCATCTTGAGAAGGAAGCAGCACATATCAAGGGTTTTGCCAGTGAATGTGCTTTGGTAACTCATACACGTCTGGTGTCTGAAGATGGGAAATTGCGGTTAGCTGGTGAGTTAGCAGAACCACTTGTAGTACGCCCTACTTCAGAAACAACTATTGGTGAATTATTCTCACGCTGGATACAGTCTCACCGTGATTTACCACTACTTATAAATCAGTGGGCTAATGTTGTTCGATGGGAGATGCGTCCACGTTTATTTTTGCGAACCAGCGAATTTTTGTGGCAAGAGGGACACACTGCACATGCGAGTACTGAGGAGGCACAGGTTGAAACATTAAAGATGTTACAGGTGTATAAAGAATTTGTGGAGCGACAGTTAGCAATTCCTGTTTTAGTAGGAGAAAAAACAGCAAATGAGCGATTCCCAGGGGCTGTAAATACTTATTGTATTGAGGCAATGATGCAAGATAAGAAGGCATTGCAGGTCGCTACATCGCATTTTTTAGGGCAAAATTTTTCTAAGACGTTCAATATTCAATTTAGCAATCAGGATGAGCAGTTGTCTCATGTGTGGACGACATCATGGGGTATCTCAACACGTTTGATTGGTGGGCTGATTATGGTGCATAGTGATGATGATGGTTTTGTGTTGCCACCACGTATTGCTGCTATGCATATTATTATTTTGCCAATTTTACATGATGAAGCAAAAAATAAGGCTGTATTAGCGTATTGTCAACAGTTGAAGACAATACTGCAAGCAATGCACTACGATGGGAGACAGTTACAGGTACATATTGATCAACGTGATAAGCGTGGTGGTGAGAAAAATTGGGATTGGATTAAAAAGGGTGTGCCTATCCGTCTTGAAATTGGTCCCAGGGAGCAGGAACATCAAACGGTTTCGTTAACACGAAGGGATTTACCGCATCATCAACGTACATCATGCCCTATTTCTACATTGACTTCAGATTATATCACAGGCCAATTGGAGGCTATGCAGCAGACACTTTGGCATCGTGCTCAAAGTTTTATGCGTGAGCATATCCAGTTTATAGATCATAAGGATGCTTTATATGATTACTTTAAGCAAAAAAGTATACCTGGTTTTGCAAAAATTGCTTGGCACAAGGATAATAGCCAATTAGAGCAATCACTAAAGGAAGAGCTGGGCATTACAATTCGCTGCTTAATTTCTACAGTACAGCCAGAAAAATGTTGTTTCACACAAAAAGAAACGGATGTTTACGCTATTTTTGCAAAGGCTTATTAATGGCTAAACCATATAAGGCAGGTAATAACAGGTATGATGGCTAATAAGCTATCAATACGATCGAGTAAGCCACCATGGCCTGGAAGGAATTTACCACTATCTTTTATACCGACCTGTCGTTTCAATAGGCTTTCAAATAAATCACCGATTAGCCCAAAGCTGTTGATTAGCAAAGCTGTTATGAGACTTCCCAGGATGAGCATACTGAAGGTAGCTTGTGGATTTAGCCCATATATGAGTCCAGCAGCAACGCACCAGGTTACTAGACAGGCTCCCAGCCATCCTTCTAAGGTTTTGCCAGGGCTGACATGGTTTGCCAGGTGATGCTTACCCCACCGACGACCACTAAAGTATGCTGCGGTATCGGCAACCCAGATCAATACGAGTATTAGTAATAAAGCGGTCACATGTTTTGGGCGTAGTAATACCAAGCCTAGCCAAGCTGGTGGCAATACATATAGGCCAAAGAGAGCAGTTAGCCAAGTTGGATAACGACGCTGCGGTCGCTTCTGAAAGTCAATAATCAAGCCTATAGCACATAGCCACCAAGCACTAGCGATGGAAAGTACCAGTGATGGCACAAGAACCCAATGTCGGTATACAATTACTAGGATACCGATACCAAGCAGGCAGAGCACATATCCCAGACGTTTTTGCCAAGCCTGCCAACCCAATAATGCTGTCCATTCCCAAGCCCCCAGTGCAATCATATAACCTGTTAGTACACACCAGAATAAATCTGAGACTTTTAATACTGCAATGATGACCAGTGGAATCAAGATTAAGGCTGTCCATAAGCGTTTTTGCAATAATGTTTTAGGATGCACTGCTTTCTAGCCCAAAACGACGCTGGCGTTTGCTGAAGGTTTGTAAGGCTTCTACAAATGTCTGCTGATTGAATTCTGGCCAATAGATGCTGGTAAAATAGAATTCCGTGTAGGCAAACTGCCACAACATGAAATTGCTAATACGCTGTTCACCACTGGTTCGGATTAATAAGTCTGGGTCTGGTAAATCAGACAAGGCTAATTGTTCTGCAAATTGCTCATGGGTGACGCTTCCTGCCTGTTCCCCCTGCTGTACTTTCTGTACTAACGTACGTGCTGCGTTTACAATATCCCAACGACCACTGTAGTTGATTGCGATAATAAGTTTAAGACCAGTATGCTTCGCTGTTAATTGTTGTGTACGTTCGATATTTGTACGTAACGGTTGGTCTAAACGACTTAAATCTCCAATAAATCGAAGCTGGATATGGTTTTTGATGATTTGTGGCATTTCACGCTTTAGACTCATCCACAGCAATTCAAATAAGCTACGTACTTCGTTGCTTGAACGTTTCCAATTGTCCTGACCAAATGCAAATAAGCTCAAGATTTCAATATTATGTTGTACAGCAGCCTCAATAGCAGACTGTACCGCAACAACGCCTTGCTGGTGCCCTTTAACGCGTGGTAAACCCTGTTCCTGCGCCCAACGGCCATTGCCATCCATAATGATTGCAACATGACGTGGTAGCACTATCGTCACAATAATTCCCTCAATAGTCGCGTGTTAAATGTTTCTCACATCATGTTCTTTGCATTCAACAAGCTTATTAATTCTTGCTACGTAATCATCCGTTAGTTTCTGAACTAGGCCTTGTGCACAATGTTCTTCATCTTTACTTATATTTTTTGCTTTCAAGCTATCTTTGAGTTGTTGATTGGCGTGTCGTCTGGCATTCCTTATCGTTACACAAGCATTCTCACCATCTTCACGCACGATACGCGCGAGTTCTTCCCGACGTTCAGCACTTAAAGGAGGTAGTGTGATACGAATTACCTGTCCAGCTGTCTGGGGGTTTATACCTAAATTAGAGGTTAAAATTGCTTTTTCAATTGCTGCCACAGCTCCTTTGTCCCATGGAGTAATAATGATAGTTTTTGAACCCTCTACTGAAATATTTGCCAATTGTGACAGGGCTGTACTACTATTGTAGTAGGAAACCTTAAGGTTAGATACAAATTCTGGTGTTGCTCGTCCAGTACGTACTTTATTCAAACGCAAGACAAGGCTATCCAGGCATTCTTTCATTTTTTTTTCGGCTTCTTGTTTAATATGCTCAATCACTTCATCACTCCACTGCAACTGTTGTACCTTCTCGACCACCCATGACGATTCGTAACAAAGCACCATCGCTGTTAATATTGAAAATATGCAATAACATATCATGGTCACGGCATTGGCAAAAAGCAGCTAAATCCATGACGGCCAATTCCTTATGCAATACTTCTTCGTAGGTTAAATGTTTGTACAGAGTAGCCTCTGGATGATGCACTGGGTCATCAGAGTAAATACCATCAACTTGGGTCGCTTTCAAAATAACATCTGCATTAATTTCGATGCCCCGTAAACTAGCTGCTGAATCAGAGGTAACAAGCGGATTGCCAGTGCCAGCTGCAAAAATAACTATGCGCCCTCGTTCTAGATGATGAATAGCTTTTCGTCGATCATGGTGATCAACAATCCCACTCATGGGTATAGCTGACATAATACGCGTTGATAGGTCATTACGTTCAAATACATCACGCATGGCAAGTGCATTCATTAAGGTTGCAAGCATACCCATGTGATCACCAGTAACACGGTCTAAACCAGCATTTGAAAGTGCTGTACCACGGAATAAATTACCACCCCCTACAACGATTGCCGTTTGGATACCTAAGGAGACAACACTTAACAACTCACGTGCTAAACGCTCAAATACCGAGGAATCCAAGCTAAATTGACTGTCGCCCATCAACGCTTCGCCACTTAATTTAACCAGGATACGTTTATAAATAGGCTTAGCTTCTGTTTCGATCATTATCTGTCACTTCCTTGTTTTTCAATACCTTCACCAAGTTCAAAACGCATAAAAGCAAGAACATTTGCCTTAGACTTCTGTAGTAAGTCTCCCACTTTAACGTCTTGATCTCTTACAAAAGGCTGCTCTACTAAGGTACAACCAGCTAAAAATTTCTCTATACGACCTTTGACCATTTTGATAATCACAGCATCTGGCTTGCCACTCTGCCGTGCCTGTTCTTCAAAAAGTTTACGCTCACTTTCTAAAATAGCTTGTGGCACATCACTTTCTTGCACAAACTGGGGTGAACTTGCTGTAATATGTAGAGCGATTTCTTTACCTAACTCAGGATTTTTTATGCTTAGGCTTAAAAGTGCTCCAATACGACCACTATGCACATAGTAGGCAATCTGCCCTCCTTCTGGTGCACGTAATAATACAAGTCGACGGAAGAGAACATTTTCACCAATTTTTCCCACTAAAGCCTGCCGTCTCTGCTCTAAGCTCTCACCATTTAGTTCATCAAGTGGCATCTGCAGCAGCTTCTCCAGCTTTGACTCTTGCTTTGCTAAAGCTATTTTTGCAACAAGTTTAGCATAAGCCTGAAAATATTCATTTCGCTGGCTGAAATCTGTTTCACAATTAACCTCAATCATCACACCTACACTATCATCATGATTGGTTTCAATCATAATACAGCCACATGGCGCAACACGACCTGCTTTTTTAGCTGCTCTCGCAATACCCTGCTCTCGCATAATTTTAATGGCCTTATCAACATCCCCCGCTGCTTCCTGCAAGGCTTTTTTACAGTCAGACCACCCTACATTTGTACGTGCACGCAGCTCAACAAGCTGCTCTTTTGATACTTTATTTGTATCATCATGCATATTACTTCTCCTCTGAAGATATTTTTTTAGATTTTCCTGAATCCGTTGTATCAGAAGGTTTCTTCTTAGTTGCTTTCGCAACTGCCTCCGACTTTTCTGAACTCTCAGATTTGCCAGGTTTTTTGAGCTTTACTGCCCCCTTTGTATCTTTTTTAGGTTTCGCTTTTTCCACAGTGGCTTTTTTTCTTGTAGTTGTCTTGCTCGCTGTTGAACGCTCCTTGCGTGTAACAAGGATAGTCTTTGTTTTGGCGACCTTAGCCTTCTTCACTTCCTTCGGCTTAGCTTCTTTTTCTTCGGGGGCTTCTGTCAGTTTGCTATCGGTATTACTTTCCGAAGCATCACCGCCAGCCAGCTCTTCTTTTGCCACAACATCTTCTTTACCTACAGTGCTAGAAGGCAATATAGCTGCTTTCTTTGCAACACGTCGTGTTTTCACAGTGACTTTTTCAGACTTCTGAGAACTCGTAGTACCAGACCGACCAATTGTCCTGGCAGCATCCTCTATAGCTGCTTCATCCCGTGCCTCTATGATGGTATCTGCTAAAATTGTCGCATACAATTCGATAGCACGGACTGAGTCATCATTACCTGGAATTAAGTACCGAATACCCTCTGGGCTACGATTGGTATCAACAATGCCAATCACTGGAATGCCCAAGTGATTCGCCTCTTTCACTGCGATGCACTCATATCCAACATCGAACACAAATAATGCATCAGGCAAACCTGGTTTTGATTTGATACCACCAAGGTTACGGTCTAACTTATCTTTTTCACGTGTTAAGTTTAATATTTCTTTTTTTGTCATACTTTTGAGCATGCGCTCATTGAGGAGCAGCTCCTCTAAATTAGTAAGTCGTTTCACTGAATTTCTGATAGTCTTGTAGTTTGTCAACATGCCACCTAACCATCGATGATTAATATAAGGCATGTCACAACGTTGCGCATGTTCAGTCACTGCTTTCCGAGCAACATATTTTGTACCAACCCACAAAATACGGCCATTTTTGCTTGCAACCTGTTTAACAAAACGCATGGCACCTTCGAACAGGGGTACTGTTTTACCAAGATCAATAATATGTAGCTGGTAGCGCAAACCATAAATATACGGCTTCATCTTGGGATTCCAATACCGCTGGCGATGCCCAAAATGGACACCAGCTTCAAGCATACGTTGCATTAAGATGTGGTCTTTCATTAAAAAATCTCCTCAGGGTTTAAACACCTGCGCATCGCATAAGCCGATCTGCTACAACAGACACCCCAGCCTATGATCATCGATGCACATGTTATTTTATTAATACTGACGCAAGCACTGCTTTAACGTCAAGACTAACCCTACCATCTTAATTTGTGACGTTAGGGTTTACCGAGCCAGTTCCTTTTTGTATCATATTCTACGCAACAATGCTAATGGATAATAAAAAAAATGGCCATACAAATCAAATCAACAACAGAAATTGCTAAAATACGATATGCGTCACAGTGCTCTGCAGAGATTCTGACGATGCTCAATGATGTAATTAAACCTGGGATCACAACTATAGAGTTAGATACGATCTGCCACCAACATATTGTAGAGCGTGGGAATATACCTGCCTGCCTCAATTATCATGGCTTCCCTAAATCAATCTGTACCTCGGTCAATCATGTAGTCTGCCACGGCATCCCAGGCTCTAAAAAACTCAAAAAAGGTGATATTATTAATGTTGATATTACAATTAAAGCTGATGGCTACCATGGTGACACCAGTAAAATGTATTTTGTAGGACAACCCACGCCTTTAGCAAAGCGACTCGTCACTGTCACACAAGAGTGTTTGTATCAAGCCATTCAAATCGTCAAACCTGGCATACGGTTAGGTGATATCGGTTTCACTATCCAACGACATGCCGAAAAAAATCATTACTCAGTTGTACGGGAATACTGTGGCCATGGTATTGGGCGACTATTTCATGAACCCAATAGTGATATACTACACTATGGCAGAGCAAACACAGGTTCTACCTTAGAAGAAGGTATGGTATTTACCATTGAACCGATGATCAATGCTGGGCATCATGCCATTAAATTACTGTCGGACGGCTGGACAGTTGTTACGAAAGATCGCCAACTTTCTGCACAATGGGAACATACGATTCTTGTAACTAAAACAGGCTATGAGATCTTAAGCTTACGTGAGGAAGAGAAACAAGGCACATTTCACTCTTTATTAACGTAAAAAACGACTTATTTGATCAGCTAATTCGTAGTTGCAGCTTGTTTATACCCAAGAATTAATAGGCAACTGGTGTGAATTGTGTTAGTGGGAATAGATGAACTGATGATTCAGCGATTGCAATTTATTTGGACATGTGCTATAGTGTGGGCTCGTGGGCGGCTGTTTTCTAATAGTTTTTCATGCAATCTATAAATCAATATCGGACATGTTGTATATGCTGAAAATGAAGACAAAAAATAATGCGGATGATGTTAGATGTTCGTCAGAAAAAATCGTAGAAGAAATCCTTAACTTAAATAAATCTGACCTAGTACTCTTGCACAATACGTTAGAACCTATATTACGCAATAGGTTAGAACCTATATTATCTAAATACTTCAATAGAGCTGCGGAGCTTGGCGTCACTCATGTTGAGCTGTACAAGATTTTATCTAAAAAAATAGAAGAACAAGAAGAACAAAAAGAATTTCCAAGAAACACATTCTTTCTGACTAAACGAATATTAAAAAGATATAAATTGTTAGGCTTCACTCCTTTTAAGGGAATAATACAGTCTCTTAGGTATAAATATTTACGCAGTTTTCACGCAATGCTTATATTTTATATAAAATTATATTATAAAATTATATATTCTCATGAAGATAAAGATGATATGAAGACGTTGCGCGAACAACATAAGTTATCTATTATTGGTAGACTAGAATTTGAACTTTATAACCATTTAGGCAACTACCCTCTATTCATCAAAGGTCTTCTGTATGTACCCATCTGTCTAATCCATGCCATTTTCACTATTATCCTTATTAGTATTTGGATAGTATCTACCTCACTTAAACATGTTGTTTTCCCATTTTCTTTACTTTTTAAGTATCTTATGCCAAAGCAGAAATATGATAAACTCAGAAAAGAACGGTACGAACTTTTAAAAAGACAACATTATGAGGATAGTTATCTCCTTTTTGAGAATATATATAGTCTCATCATGGATAAAACAACCTATATTGCTGGAGAAGATCGAAGGATAAAGGGTGAAATGAATCCCTGGCTTGTATTATTCACACTTCAAGGTATAATGAAGGAATCTGGAAAAATACTTAAAATAGCAGCTATACTAGCGCAACCTATCATGATGTTATTTTATTTCTTGTATGTTGTCTGTTTAGCTATTGCTTTTGCTATGTATATAGCATCACGGATTCTTACTTGTTCTCTTTTATTTGTTCTTAACCTGCCCATATATTTAGTTCTTTTTACCAAGTGGATATATTATAAGTTGTCCGATTCCATAGAAAAGTGTCTTTTAGTTAATCTTACTGATGGAAAGGTAGTTCTAGTAGATGACTTATATTATCTAGATTCCTTTCTTCTTTCAAATAAACAGTATGAAGAAATTAGTACCGAAGAGGTTTTTGTTAAAGTTTACAAAGAGGGGAAATCTTGTGAGGTTATTTATTGTGATACCAGTAATAGAGAGTTTAAGTTATTCTTCAAAAAAAGCGATGGTATATATGAAGAACATAAGGATGTGGTTCACTTACTCCAAAATCTGTGAAGCGATATATTGGATAAATATAGCTAGGCAAGATTGAGAGAAAAAGCGGAGGTTACATGTTAGTAACTGAGCATTTTGAGCGAAATCTTAACAACGCTAGGGCTGCCAAGATGTGCTTCACTTCCTTAATTGATTTGATAGATAAAATTCGGCAACTTATAACTCTCTCTTGAATGCTTGCCTATAATGTCACTATACTGGTCACCAACATTGAGCACAATATCAAACCCCTGTGCAACAATTTTCTCCCGAGCAGCCTCTTTAAAGTCCTGTACTGTCGCATAAGATTTCTCATTCGGCTGTCTCATATAAAGCCGTTTAAATTTTTGATAACCAGCAGCTTTCAAGCTTTTTAGAGTAACAGCTCTGCTGTGTTCTGGTCGTCCTGTCACAAAAAACACTGACACTTTCTCAGAGATAGCATAAAGGTAGCAATTTAATACAGGTTTTAGCGACCGCGCATTCACTTTTTTCAACAAATCGCCACGAAGGAGCGGGACACTACTAAAGTCCACTGCTTTTAGTGCCTTATAATTCGACAGAGCCGTTTCGTCAACATCAAACACAACAGCAAGACGGTGTGGTTTTTTACGTGCCTTATTTCGGGCAACCTGTTCTTTGAGATAGGTCGTAGCTGCGCGCATAACTTCTGAAACTTCGTGTGCATAAACCCCAGAGCTGTGATAACTCACGATTTCACGCTTTAATATTGATAAATTTGTCAATGGCTGAGAATAAGCCAAACCACTACTTATCGATAGGAAAAGCAGCATGAAATGAAATATACGCATAGTCTATTATCCCAAATCCCTAAACCAAGTACTTGTCTCAGTGTAGCGCACTAACTCATTAGAATCAATGTATTGAAGTGAAGCACACCTTGGCAGCCCTAGCGTTGTTAATAGTTCACTCAAAATGCTCAGTTACTAATATGTAACCTCCGCTTTTTCTTCTCTATATGTGCCATCATTGCATTTGAAATTGTTGCAAAAAATAAAATTAGGATATCTCTTTATTCCTTGCCTAATAAGGATAAATTTATTTATCGGGAACTGCTGGTTTATATTTCTTTCGCTAACCTAGATTTTACATATTTAATGGTCTATAATGAATGGGTGTTTTTGAGAAAATATCTTGCACCTAGTGGTGATGTGGCCATATCATCGTATAAGGCTCAAATTTACGTAATTAGTAATATTTTTTATAAGGAAGATTATGGAGGAGTATCAAAGTCCGTTTACAAGAGAATGTCAATTTAATTATTTTATGTCGGCACGTATTTTGGACATTATATTGTGTTTTTTTGTTGTGATTCTCACGTTAGGTATAATTCTCAAATACAAAAACAAGCTTCCTCGCCTGGGTTTTGACTATGCAAAAAAATTAGATAGTGCTCAGAGTAGTAATGATACACACAATCAGACAAAGCCTACAGATTCTCCCAGTCCAGCCGTGAAACCTATTATACTTCAGTATAATGCAAAGAAAGAAGATTCTGCCAAGCAATTAGCAAATAAGCTAAGTAAGCTGCAGAGTAAAAAAGAGAAACTTGATACCAGTTATTGTTATTGGGTGAATAAAATGAATCAATATTATAAGGATAATAATGATCCTTATAGGCACTCGAAAATAAAGGTCCAACATTTGGAAGAAGAGATAAAAGTGCTTGATACGGAGCTGGTTGCTACTAGCTGTAAGATAGATAAATGTCAATTTAGTAATAAGAAAAAATCTTTTTGACTTGTTCTGTATTAGGTTGCAGTCCAAACCAACATTCAAATGAATAAGCAGCCTGTTCAATTAACATCCCAAGGCCGTCTACTGTTTGCATGCATTGTTTTTGTGCCCATTTTAAAAAATTCAGCTTACCTTGGGCGCGGTAGTTTACATCGTAGGCATAAGAACGGCTAGCCAATTGAATATTATTCAATATTTCCACTGATATATCAGAGCTAGTAGCATGTATAATGACATCAAATGGGTCATGTGGTAAGTCATTAAGTTGACAGGCTATTACAGGGCTATTTTTAAAATGTTGCACCCATCCTGAGGCTTTGTGATAACTGCGGTTAGCAATGACAATTTGCCCTACGTGCTGGTTTAACAAGGCTTCGACTAAGCTACCACATACCCCACCTGCGCCGAGTAGGAGAATACGTTTATTTGATAGAACCCAGTTAAGACAACGGATATCACGCAAAAACCCGATGCCATCGCTATTATCTCCTATACGATAACCATCTGGTGCTAATGAAACTATATTGACGGCATTTGCTCGCTGTGCACGCTGACTTAGCTGATCTAATAGTGGCATCATTGTTTGTTTATAAGGGGTAGTTATATTGAACCCCCGCATATTCTGATTATTCATGGCTTCAAGCATCGAAGACAATTGATGGGGCTTCACAGTCAGGCAACGATAATCAAATTTGATTGAGAACTGCTTTGCAAAATGTTGGTAAATTGTTGGTGATAAGCTATCATTTTGTGTCAGTGATCTGCTGATAAGTCGACAATGATAACCAAACATAAGCCAGCCATACAATTTTACAGCAATCCAAAAAAGTGGGGTGGACGATGGGGTTTGAACCCACGACCACTGGAATCACAATCCAGGGCTCTACCAACTGAGCTACGTCCACCACGATAAACAAAACTACCATTTTGCATGGCGCACCTGGCAGGATTCGAACCTGCAACCCCCAGCTTAGAAGGCTGGTGCTCTATCCAATTGAGCTACAGGCACTAAAAAAGTGCTTATATGGTCGGGGTAGAGAGATTCGAACTCCCGACATCCTGCTCCCAAAGCAGGCGCGCTGCCAGGCTGCGCTATACCCCGACTCGGCTTTGCATCATAACGTGCAAACCCACTGAGGTCAAGTTATGCTAACTATTTACGGATATAGCAAAAGTGATTGCTAGATTCATAGTTAAACTTCTTCTGGCGTAATAGTGATAGTACCTTCACCTTCATCCCTCTCAACCGTTACATCACCACCTTCACCCGTCCCCGTGTTAGCCTCTGACAAGGTTATGCTCTCAGACGATGGGTCATTGGGATGCACAACAGTGATGGTGATGATACCACCACCACCTTCGTCATCATCTTCTGCTGTCTTAAGGAAAATGTCGGCACTGTCGGCACCACTAAAGGTATTATTGTAAAACTTTGTTATATTGACCGTAGATCCATCAGTCACATCCACATACATAGCATAATCTGACGGGTCTGTAGTCGTTAACGTATTACCATAGAAACCTGTTATAGTCATATTATTGCTGCTCGAATCTACGTCTATTTCCAATTGCTCTATTTCCAATTGCTTTGTTTCCAATTGCTCTGATCCTAAAGACACAGCTTCTCCTCCAGCATTGATATTATTATTATAAATACCTCCCTCAAGGATATAGCTGATTCCAATAGCTCCATCTAGTATATTAATACCAACATTCCCAGCATCAATAGCATTATTATAAATGCCAGATTGCCAAAAAATAATAGAACCACCAGTTTCCCTAGGACGACCAAACTTGCGAACATAAGGGGCAAGGATAATACCATTACGGCCTGCATGAATAATGTTGTCATGGAATCCACCAAGAACCCTTATAGTCCCATTTGCAACTACTGCAGCTTCAATGCCAGCACCATCAGTGTTAATTATGTTATCATGGACACCATCAGGCAGATTTATCACTCCACTACTTCTGCTGGAAAGATACACACCAGAAGAATTAGTTTGATTCAATAGCGTATTATTATAGATAGAACCCTCTATGGAAGCATAGTCAAGAGCCTCTATTGAGATACTTCTAATCTTACTATTCTTAATTGTCATAACTGCATTTGTATTAAAACCTATTTGCTCCAGATGGATATATGAGTTACCGATAACGTTATCGATGGTAATATGACCAAGCGATACACCATCACCCTCTGCCTCTATAATAGAGTCATCGGAATTAACCCTTAATGTTAGATCACGCACGGTGGTATTACTCATCAGATATAATAAATCCTTTTCTGCATCATAAGAATCTAATGTACCACCATCTGATAGTGTCACAGTAAAAGTCTGGCCATCTCTCGTGAATATATGACGACCACCAGTAATCGTCTGACCTACCCCCAGTTCCTTAGTATCGCCATCAACAATGATTCCATGTACAGCAATTACATCTGTATAAGCATCAATGAGTGCAGTGTCTAGATCTGCTTCATTATACACATCACGTACGTTTATTACTCTACCTGTACTAT
>PIWD01000110.1 GCA_003354005.1 Gammaproteobacteria bacterium
GCAATGTTATGAAGTTAAGGTTTCTTTGTATTATTAAAATACAAAATCTTCAATAATTACTATAATTCAATCTTAAATTGTGCTAATATTTTTCAAATAGGTAATACTGTGTCTTCCTATGGACGACTTTTCTCTTAACTACCCTATATTCAAATATTTTCGTATTTTCGTATTTTGTAATATTCAAAGATGTAATCTTAAATAATTATTACAATTCAATTTGTATAAATAATTACATTATTCTAACAATCCCTTGTTTATTAAATGATAAATTTTAATATTGCTTACGTTTTGTAAAATTAAAATATATTATATTATGAAAAAAAATTCTTAAAATTACAGCTAATATTAAAAAATTAATATTGAGTGTAGACTTTAAAATTAAATATAGAAAGAAAGGTTCTTTTTTTACCAGAAACAGAAAACTTCCTTTTCATGTTATGGTGGTCACAATTTTAAAAGCTAGAAAAAAAACTATGCAACTAGAGTTGTGTGATATTTTCGGTAAAAAGTTTTTTAAAGATACACCGGTACCAACCGCAAGCGCATTTTATCAAAATAGGAATAAAATGGACAGTCAATTATTCAAAGCAATACTACAGCAGATGAATTATGATTTTTATAATTCATTTAAACAAGAAGTAAAATTGTATAAAAACTTAAGATTATTAGCAATAGATAGCTCGGTATTAACTTTACCAAATACTAAAGTACTTAAAGATAAATTTGGGTCAACAAAAAATCACAACAAAGAATCTTTAGCAGCA
>PIWD01000111.1 GCA_003354005.1 Gammaproteobacteria bacterium
TTGGGCTGACCATGCTGATAGCGAAAAGCTACTCAACACACTCAGAGTAACAAGGTGAAAAATCCTTTTCATAGAATGTCCTTATACTGTTTCAGATTGCTCTTTGTGAACCATTTTTATTCCTACCAAACCAAAGCCAAGCTCCAATAGTAGATAAACGACAAGTAGCCAGTGAGGCATGCCATCTATCAACAAGCTAATGACTCGGCCGGCAGCTAAACCCAACATGAAGACCACCAAACTGTAGAGTGCTGGCAGTCGGTATTTCTTTAGTAACGCCCCTGCTATCCAAAACAGAGCCAACGCTAAGTACAACCCCATCACAGCACGAAAGATATGAGTGACATTGATAGGGCTAGCATCAATTCCGAAAAGATAATCAAGGGAGACAACGGGGGCATAACCGTACGACAACGCAATCGGTGTTAAACCCAAAACAGCAACGAACAAAAAAATGCTTTGTGGCTTCATATCCTTACTCTTTTAATTTGGCTCTTTTCAAAAAACATAGTCTACAATCAGCAATATACAAGTTGCATATGTGGAAAATGGATAGTTAAAACACACATTTACATTCGTGCTATTTCACATCGAAGATAAGGATATCAATATGGCTAAATGGCATTACCTACTCGCATCAGCATTGGCTGCCAGTTCAACCGTAAATGCTCAGGAAGCAAGCACACAAGCGGATACAAAAAAGTGGCAACATAGCTTCGAAATTTACGCGCTCGCACTCAACATCCGCGGAGACAGCACCATT
>PIWD01000112.1 GCA_003354005.1 Gammaproteobacteria bacterium
TGCGAGTATTAATTGCTGTTGGCATAAAATTTGTGGGATGGCAGTTGTTTGGCATTGGTTATGGATTTATAGATGGTTCTTTAAGTCGTGCTAGATGGGCAGGTTGGTTGTTTGGGTATGGTGTAAGTACTGAACCTGAATTTGTTGCGAATCTTAATATAAAAGATACTAGATGCACTAATCTTAGTAAAAATAATGGAAAGCTAGCGTTTAAAGCAGGTGATTTTCTGTCAAACCTGACATTATTGCTAATATTACCTGTTCTGTTTGTGGGTTCTAATATATATCAGGCCTTTGATTTAGTGGAAGGGTTTCATTCTGGAAAGGGATTTGAAGGATTTTATAAAAATGTGAGTAAATTTTATAACAAGGGTAAGGTAGGAGCTAGTATAATACCATTAGTGCGCATGGGATTACATCTACCTGCTATCATTTCAGCTTTCGTGTTCCAATCTATTGTGTCTGGTGTGTTTGTCCTGAGAGAAATCATCCCAGATCTGGTTTGTAAATTTAAGAGTATTTTTAAGTATTTTTATGATTGTACTATCTGGTGTTTTGGTTCTACCAATAATTGTTCTAAAGCTCAACCAACTATCCCAAGTGATATCCACCCCATCTTATGGATACTAGCTGGCATCATTTGCTTGCCTTTGATTGTGCCTGTGACACTTCTAGCACTGAATGTAGCCAGTGTTGTCTGGATAATAAAAGAAGAGTTTACTACATTGAATGTTTGGCCAGAAAGCTCTTGGGAAAAGCGTA
>PIWD01000113.1 GCA_003354005.1 Gammaproteobacteria bacterium
ATCGGTGGCTGACTTAAGAAGGGAACACCGTCCATTTCGATAGGAATTCTTAAGCCATGCCAATGGATAGTCGTCGGCTCTGATAGCTTATTCGTAAAACGAATTGTGACCTTTTCACCCTGTCGACATCGAATCGTCGGAGCTGGGATCTGTCCATTAAAGGCTAAAACATTGGTATCAAATCCCGCGACTAACTCAGCCGTTGAAGGTTCAGCAGTTAAGTCATAAACATACTTACCTTGCCCATCAACAGACTGCTTCATAGAACAAGCAGGCAAAACAGTTAGTGCAGATATAGCGAGAGATGATTGAATAAACTTACGACGGGAAATATCCATATTTGTTGCCTTTTAGTAATAACGACCAAAATGTAACAAAATATTGAGAACAATTCTCATAAAGAAGTGGGGATTGTGCTGTTGATTGTTTATAAAAGAGGCTGGGATAAGTGAGCACTTACCTTTCCAAGGTCAAATATCAGCCAATGCAAGAAATGACAGCTTAAATATCACACATAGAAAGCCAAAAGACCTCCCTCTTCGACTAGATATTCAAACTATTACGGAAGTATTAAGGTTCGAATATCAACATATCCAAATAGGAAAAATTGGGTAAAAGCATTATGAATCGAAGCTAATAAAAAAGGCTCTAGCATTTCTGCTAGAGCCTTAAATATGGCAGGGGTGGAGAGATTCGAACTCCCAACACGCGGATTTGGAATCCGCTGCTCTGCCAATTGGAGCTACACCCCTAAAACT
>PIWD01000114.1 GCA_003354005.1 Gammaproteobacteria bacterium
TTTAACCTTCGGGAGGACGCTTACCACTTTGTGGTTCATGACTGGGGTGAAGTCGTAACAAGGTAGCCCTAGGGGAACCTGGGGCTGGATCACCTCCTTAACGATAGATACATTTGTTTGTTAGTGTCCACACACATTGCATGGTTGAAAAGTAAGAGAGTACTCAAAGGCTCCCAACGCCTTTGAGAAAAAACATAGTGTCCCGTTCGTCTAGAGGCCTAGGACACCGCCCTTTCACGGCGGTAACAGGGGTTCGACTCCCCTACGGGATACCACTTCTTTTTAAGAAGTACCACTATGGGTCGTTAGCTCAGTTGGTAGAGCAGTTGACTTTTAATCAATTGGTCGCAGGTTCGAATCCTGCACGACCCACCATTTTCTTTCGAAAATGGGACATTGTGGGCGATTAGCTCAGTTGGGAGAGCACCTCCCTTACAAGGAGGGGGTCACTGGTTCGAGCCCGGTATCGCCCACCACTTTCTAAATATTTTCTGCACAAATCAATAGATTCAATGAGTTACTTATTGAGTCCGTTTTTCGCCGAAAGAATTTAGAAAGTGTTTTGTTCCAAGAATGAAATGCATGCTCTTTAACAATTTGGAAAGCTGACTAGTAATCAATCAGCGTTATACGTAACGTTGAATGAAAACTAAATTTTAAAAGTTCTCAATATAAAACAACACATTTAAGTGTCTTGTATGTTGAGTGCATCATCGATGTACTCTTCAATCTATTTGAGTCCGGCGAAAAAAAACCAA
>PIWD01000062.1 GCA_003354005.1 Gammaproteobacteria bacterium
GGTGACGAACCATTTACAGAAAAAAGTCCGTTGCCCCTAACACTATTTAGAGGATCACTAGTCGTTGTAGAAAGTGCAACCGATCTTAGTGATACCGCTGAGGCTGAATTTTTCGCTCAATCAAGTTTTAGAATTGCGGGTGCTCAAAGTGCAGCTTCGACAATTCCCGGCGTCACATCTCCGGGTGGTGCGGATACCTCTCTGCAATTTAATAACGCGGGTGCATTCGGCGGCGATAGTAATTTCCTTTATGACTCAACATTAAAAACGGTTGTATTGCAATCAGCCGCTGCGGGTTCTGCAACTTATGAATTTGTTGATAGTACCGACGATGTAAAAGCGACTATAAAGTACGCAGAAGGTGCAGACGAGTTTAGTATTGATGCGCTCAATGGTTTATCAGAGTTACATCTAAACAGTGCGGCTTTTGTTCACCGAGGGACAGTAGACGGTCGAATTGATATTCATGCAATCGCTAATACTGGAAGCGCACTTTTAACATTATCAAATTTTGCTGGTGGTACTGGTTTAGCCATTCGGCATGATGATGCCACAGACGACAATCTTATTGATGCTGAAATTGGTGATCTGACTATTCAAACCTCGTCTGGTACTGAGGATATTATTCTTATCCCGACAGGCAATGTCGGTATCACAAGAACCGATCCTGATAGTGTTTTACATATTTATGAAGATACAACCGAGACAGGAATACAAGCGGGCCTAACTATTGAGCAAGACGGAACGGGTGATGCAATTACTCAGTATCTACTTTCTGGCGGCCAACGTTGGGTTACAGGAATTGATAACAGCGGATCGGATGCTTTCAAAATTGCCTCAAGTTTAGATCTTGCTAGTAATGCTCAATTAGTTCTTGAAACTAATGGACAGTCTGAGTTTTTAGGATCGCTTGGTGTAAATATCTTGCCAGCAAGCACAATGCACGTTTATGAAGATACAGCGGAAGTCGGCGCGGCGGCTGGATTGACTATTGAGCAAGACGGGGTAGGCGATGCGGTTGCACAATTCCTTTTAACTGGTAGTGAACGTTGGGTGATGGGTATAGACAACTCGTTTGATGACAATTTTGTTTTTGCCAAAAGTGCAGACTTGAACTCAAACCAACAGCTTGTATTACAGGTAGATGGTAAGAACAATTTCTACGGAACGCTTGGCGTAGGCAAGATCCCTGATGATAACTATAGATTAGATGTTCTTACAGCTATTAGTACGGTGGTGGGATTATCCTCATTTAAAGCGGTAACTATAGAGGCAGGTAACAACGGTTCTGGTAACTCCACAGACTTCTTTTTCAATCGTGGCAATGTTGGTTTTAATCAGTCTGAATTTACGATGTTCAATGATAACAACGCCAGCGGTCCGGCTCGAATGTTCAGGATGGGCTACAGCGACGATATTGATACAAGCGGCGGCTTAACAGTTTGGAAAACACGAAATAATGTGGCTGTTGGGACTTACAGCTTACCTGATAGCGTTTTCACAGTTTCAGAGAATACCACAGAGACAGGCGATCAAGCAGGGCTAACCATTATTCAAGAGGGAACTGGCGATGCTATCGCGCAATTCTTACTTGATGGTGGTCAACGTTGGGTCATGGGTATAGATAATTCGGGCAATGATGCTTTTAAAATTGCTTCAAGTATCAACCTCGGCACTAATGATATGTTCGTGCTGGAACCCGACGCGGGCGCGTTTTTATATTCTCATACTGATGATGTTCTAACGCTTGGTAATAGCACTGGTGAGACTTCTAAAATATCAGTCGATAACGCTGGCAGTCCTGAAGGTGTGGTAACTGGCACAGGCGGCGATATTCATGTCAATGCTGATAGTGTACGTTCAACCGCTTCACTTAAAAAGAGTACAGCATCTAGTACGGCGGATTGGTACGACTTCGACCTTGTGCCGCCGAATTTGAAGGTTATTTATAACACTACTGAACTTGAAGCAATGGCAAGTTTCAGTGTGATCACTATAAGCGCGTCTACTACATGGGCTATCAAAGGTCATTTAAGTAGTGATGTAAGAATAGAATTTACTAATAACGCGACCTTGCATATTGTTACTGACAACAGCAATCAATCGTCTTGGACTTATACCGGAACCGGGACTATGTTCTCCGGTGAGGGTAGATTACGAGCATTAGAATTTTTTGATCTTGTAAGCTCATCCACAGGGACATTTTGTGATTTAGAATTAAATGGTGGTAGCGTCAATTTAACCCTAGCGGGCGTGTTTGGTTGGGACGACTTAGGATCTATCAATAATGGAACTCTGATCCTTGATGTGTCTGATATTTTTGACAATGTGCTTGGGTGGGATTTATTCAATTGTAAAGTCACACTAACAAAATCAAACATTACCAATACGCCGACAACAGGACTACCCTTTTTAACGGTGGATAATAGTACGTCACCAGTGGGAAAATCAATTAGCGTCGATCAAATGTCAGGCACGTTCGCCTCCGGTGCTTCCTTATTTAGAATACAGCCAGCACTGAGTAATGAGCCTAAAAATCTAATATCAGCTTGTATATTTGGAGGTGGCGAGCTTTTTGATACGTCGGGTAATACTGGCGAATTTACCGCGGTTGCTGATGCGGCAGTACCAGCCGAGGCGATAACCAGTGTGACAGACTCTAGCGGTGTAGCGCGTTTTAATTTCACCGCGCCCCCTACACTGTTTGTTTATCAAGAAGTGGTTATTTCTGGCTTTGTGACTAATACCGATTATAACGGAACTTATATTATAACAGCCACGGGAGCTAACTATTTTGAGGTAGCTAGTATTGATTTTGGTAGTGATGAAACGGGTAGTTTCTTATCAAATTCTGTGACCGTGACCGACACAGGTACGACATTAAGTGACGGCGATCAAGTCACTATGTCCACCACGGAAAGTACAGACTATGACGGCGGCGCGATTGTTTATAATCAATTAACTAACTCGTTCCAAATCAGCCGGACATTCATATCAACGCACGCAGGCACATGGAGCCAAGCAGGTTTAGACCAGACGGATCCTAGAATCTTAGCTCAAGCTAATCCCGGTTTTGCCGATAGTAAATCTTTAGCTTTTGGACATATCGAAGAAAACCCAGTT
>PIWD01000006.1 GCA_003354005.1 Gammaproteobacteria bacterium
TTAAATATTCACTTTTTTCTTTTTTCTTTCTTTTCTTGTCCGACGGTTTAATATACACAAGGCTCTCCCTGTGTGCGTCCAGAACTCCTGACTTCTTCACTTTCTTTATGAAGCGCTTGATAAGCTGTTCATTTGTCATGCCGTCTTCTCTTTCGACCTCAACATGAATTGGTGTGTGTCTTCCCATTTTTTTATTCTCTCAGTTAAATAAACCGCTAATGTCAATGCCAGGATCATTCAAGGCTTGGTTTCTCGCTGGATCAATTGTCATTGCAGATTGGCCTGCTTTAGTCCCAGCGTTCGCCGTGGGTCCTGGCTCCATTGCCTTGACACCTTCAAAAATTCCTTCGAAACCTGGAATCTTAAGGTCAGGCGCTCTTGATTTTGTTCCCTTGATTGTTTGCCAAGATCTTGGTTGCTTTTTTTGGAAAGCCATGTTCTTGAACCTCTGAACAACTTGCTGTTGTTGTGATGGGGGTGACGACTGCGCCTGTTGGTCCTGATCCTCATTAAGCCAAGACATCGACTCAGGAATTGAAGTTCTTTTTTCTTCCGCGAGCAATTGTTGTGTTTCACTAAGGCCAACCGCTATTTCAGCAATCAGTTTTGACATAACGCCAGTTTCTTCTAGAAGGACCTCTTTTATGCACTCCTTGATCACTGGCTTGAGCATTTTAATAAAATCTGTTTTCTTCATCGCAGAATATCATCCAAAAGTGAGTCTATGTCATAACTACTGTTTATCATCCTCAATTCGTTAATGTGCGGATGTTGAACCAAGCCATTCCAATTTTTTACTTCGTGCAATGACATAAATGCTCCTGGTGTTGAAGGCTCTGAAACCATATCAAAGCAGATCAATGTTAAATCTTCGCCGACCATAGAAACACCACTTGATTCCGTTAATGAGCCAACTGCACGAGAACTGATGCCCAATGGAATATTGTGCTTAATGAGACCTCGGATTATCTGGCCGCCTGGTAAGTGATCGAGGACTTCAAGTTTCCCCATGACACTGTCACCTTCTGTCCAAATGTCTGTGATGACATGACTGGCATTTTTTAGTTCGATTGTTGGCGAATCGGGATGGTCGCATTCACCTAGCGAACGCCTTTCCTGGACAAGCTTTTTATACTTCTCTACTTCGCGGAACAAAATGTTCTTTGGATAGACACGACCATTGCCATTTTCGACACCTGCTCGTTGAAGAAGACCCGTGAGAATCAAAGCGCCGTTGCGAACTCGTTCCTTCTCAGATTCTGTGAGGAAATCTGCGCATGACCCATTTTGGCATAACTGATAATATTCTCGAAGAAGGTATTGTTTGTTCATACTTTTATTTTTTTCGATACTTTTCTCATTTCTAAGCGGGCATTACCCGCTTGCCTATGCAACCACTGCGACATCTACGAACAGGCTGCATTTTCCACTTTTTATTGTGATTATACATTGTTTTCCCCTTGTCCTTCACTCTCTTCAAGATCCTTTTTCATACATTCCCTCAAAGCCCCGAAAGCTTGCTCAAGGAGCTTCTTGTTGGAACCCTCATTAAGAACTTTTACAAAAACCTCTGAAGCAACCTTGGCTGCATGTAACACCGGATCTTTTGAATTAAGGAAGACTTCGACCTCTTCTTTAATGATCTGCTTTAAACTTTGTTCTGTAATTTCCATCGTGCCCTCAATCCATCGTCAGAGACCAACATGTTTAGAATGTAAGATGTGCCTGATGCTAAGCAACCAAGCATGAATCCTGTTACCAAACTATAGTCAAAGGTAAATAGTTCTGTGCCAATATTAAGAAGCCAGAGCAATACGCCCACCCAAAAGCCTGTGCATTGAGCACATTTCAAAACTATGCACTTTTCTCTAAACCCTTCA
This sequence comes from Gammaproteobacteria bacterium, assembly GCA_003354005.1. Lineage (GTDB taxonomy): Bacteria > Pseudomonadota > Gammaproteobacteria > PIWD01 > PIWD01 > PIWD01. The sequence continues at coordinate 1,881 of PIWD01000006.1, forward strand.
AATATCTTGCCATAAACAAGAATACCTGTCATTCCGTAAGCAACAAGGATAAAGATTAGGATGTTCATTATGAAAGTTTGTCTACCGAAAGCTTGTCATATACATCTTTTGCGGATTTTAGTTGAGCTGGGACTAGCGAGCTTCTTTGGAGACGATGGTGTTCCCAACAATCCAATTTTTCTTTTTTGTTTAACTTTTTCTTTTCTGTAGCCACGTCTTCCAACACATTCTCTATTAATTGATTGGTGATCACCAACGAGCCGTCATTGCTATAATGTTCGTCATAACCATTCTCCGGCCATTGACCAATCCAACCTCCAATTTCATGAACGCAGCTTTCAATTTCAGATTTCGCAATAAGCCACTCAGCAGTCATCAATTTTGGGACGTCACCTTGTTCCGCCACATCGCCCAATACTTTAGAGTGGCGGGCTGTGACTCTCTCAAGTATCTCTTGAAGATCAATTGATGGTCTAGCAGTGCCGAATGAAGTTTTGCGCTTAGGTTTTGCACTCAACAATCTTTTTATTGTGGCTATATCAGCAGCGTCAACATGTAACTCCACCCCCTCAGCATCTAAAGCTGCTTTAGTTACAGGATCAAAATCCGTCGAATCCTTCATATTCACTCCTATTTTTATTTTTCTTCATGCGAAGATTCACGCAACGGTGAGTAACTGTATTCCCAGTTGAAAGGTGACATGCGAGTATTCATCGTTCCTTTCTCTTCACCCTGGGGAACCTCGCCAAGTCTTGTTGAGTTTTTATCATCAGGATCTGTCATTTTGTCTACCTCTTCATCTCGATACCTCTTTGTTCGTAGCAAAGAAGGTGCTTCTTGATGAAGGTACTTTCCGATGATAAAAACGGCTGTTTGGACAGGATCTACATTTTCTGAATAAGCTGGGTTTATATCCGCTTGCAAGGAAGAAAACAAATTTCCGCTTTGAACGGTTTCGCGTTTGATAACACCCTTCTTTGCAAGATACTTGAAAAAATGATCTTGAATCGCATATACCCTATCGTTCAAAGTCTTCTTCGGGAATGTCACAACTGTCATTTCATCTGGGTACACTACAATATCAATATCTGTGTGGTCTTGAACCAAGATATCACCTGATAAGGATCGGCGCGCTGTCATTTCTACCTGAGCCTGCAAAGCTTGACCTTCTCCTGGGTCAGCTTCCACGCCAAGCTCATCTGACATTATTGTGACTTTAAGAGTCATTCTGCTGTTCTCTCTTTATCTCTCTAACAAGTTGCTGAATTTTCAAAACCTTTTCAATCAAAGTATCATCAAGTGGTTTTTCTTTGAAACCATCAAGCACTGTTTCCACTGCTTGGATCTTCTCAGTTAATGCATTATTTTTTTTAATGCTCTCGTTTAAAACTAAACTAGACTGAATCTCTGATCGCAGTCTATTGATCTCTTTATCAAGAAAGATTTTGATTTGGAGGCTATCTGAATCCATTTGACTGACACGAAGAGCGATAAGCTGCTTTTGCTCCTCGAATAACGAATGGCCATATTTTTCATTAAAGTTCTTAACAAAAGTATGAAAAACCAAATTTGAGGGTGGCTCCAATGTCTTCTTTTCAGATTCTTTTGATGTCATGTCTTGAATCATTTGCTCTTCAAGCATAATTCTGTTTGTGACTTTCATCTTTGCATTAAAGATTTGATATATCGTAGCCATTGATTTATAGCTAGGCACAAAGTTATTGTATGTTGCCTTCGATAAATCTTGATTGATATCTTGGATTAATTCATCTTGTGCGTCGAACACTTCACCACGATCAAAGTTATGATACATTCTTTTTGCTTCTTGCAAGATTCTGCCAGCTATCTTCTCAGTAACGCCATGCGCTTCAAGCAATTCTTCATATAACCCAAGCTCTCTCTTTAGGCATGAGTTCTTATGAAAATATTTTTTCAAAAGGTTCAAGGAAATATCTTTCCTGTCAGCATCTTTCTTTACAATACTCTTGGTGAGTTCTTGTATCAAAACATCATACAGGAACTTTGTATTTCTTTTTTTATTGTGACGATTCTTCATCTTTGCCAAACTTCCTCTCTAAGCGCTCCAATAACACACGAACCCTGTTGTCAACAGCCAATACCTTTTCTTCATCCTCTCGAAGCAAATTTTCTTGTAACAACGTATCATCATAATTAGATTGCTCCTCCTTGTGAGCATTCTCATAAGATTCATATATGCCATTGCCGAGACTTAATAGTGGCTGCAAACCTTTGCTCGTATTCCTTCGAGTGTTGCTCGACATCTCCTTGGAGAATTTGCTTTGATAACTTCTTCGTCTCGCACCTGTCTTTCTGTTATCGGTTTGAACTGGAACGTATTTCTTGCCCTTGGCGCCAGCTGTAAGATAACCTTCGTCATCTCGCTTTCCTGGCGGTTGAGCTAGAAGAACATTATCATCACCAGGTGCTGCTTCCAGCTCTCCTTCCGGTGGCATTTCACCCGTAGCACCCATTTCTCCTTCGAGTCCTCCGCCAGCTGCGCCTGCAGCCATCTCTTCAAACTCTTGCGCAATACGTTCCAGTTCCATTTCAAACTTTCGATCATAGAACAATTCTCTTTGATTCCGCAGAAACTCATCCATTGTCATGCCAAAGATATTATCAGCAATCCAACGGCGAGAGAAGAATCCTTCCAAAGCTGCCCCAGCAACTTCAAACTTGGTTCGCCACTGCTCTAAAACTTGCAGCTCTGCAATTTGCGAAGGGTTGTTTAATGAAAGATTCCATTCTACCAAGTCTTCTCCGCGATAACCCATGATGTACAAATGAATTGTACCAATTTTACGCAATTCGCTCGTTATACTCAGCTGAAGACGCTGAATAGTTCTTGCAAAGTGAATATCTTTTTGAGCCAAGGTCGTTTTATCTTCGCTGTCCCCGTCACCCCTGAACAGATAACTCTGAGGAACCTTCAAAGCTGCGAAGAGCTTGTCTTTTAGGTATTTGACATCGTCAATAACACCAACATACTGGCCACCTGGGAGTGTTTCAATTCTCGTTGAAGTTTGATCACCACGAACTGGGAGGTAATAGTCTTCTTCTACTGACAGGGGATTAAATCTTAAGTCTATCTTTCCGTTGACCGGATCAACCAATCGATTTCTACGCAGTTCGCTGATTACTTGTTGCATGTAAGCTTCTACACTTTCAGGCTCAATTGCACCAACATCGATATAGAACACGCGGCGCTCAGGGGACCTTACAATCCTATATGCCATCATTGCATCTTCGATCAGAAGCAACTGCCTCCAAATGCGGCGCGCAGGCTCTAAAACAGAACGACCATATGGCGCATATTTATCATCGGCCAATATTCTAAAGTGAGCGACTTGCCAATATTCAAAAGTCTGTCCAGCTGTGTTCCATTGAAATTGGAAGTAGTTTGGATTGGTCGGATCTTCTCCTTCCATTCTCTCCATTTCTTTCGCGGGCAGCCCAACAACTGACTTTATACCCTGGTCTTCATCTACATCCAAATATAAGAAAAAATCCCCATATTTGCACATATTCCGGCACCAATGGGCAAGGTTGAATTCAATATTTAAGATGTTATGATAAAGCGCTCGAAGAACTTCTTTTATTTCTTCGTTTTGCGATTCTATCTTCAATAGCGGATGATAAATGCTGTGAGTTGTCATTTCGTCCGCATATTGGTCCATGATCGAGCTGATGATCGGCTCATATTCCATTTGCTCAAAGTCCGCATAACGCTCGACCCTTGACTTGCCACTTATTCTGTCTGCTCGATACCTGTCTAATGGATTGAAGTTCGCACGTTTAAATGGTTGGCCGGACATGGTCCTAAAGCGGCTAGCATGCTTGTCAAGATGTTTCTTTCTTAAGTTTCGCTCTGTTTGGGTGCGATGCTGCACCAAAGGTCCAGACATGAGGCGCGTTAAGCGCTTATATAAATCACTTGTCGGATTATGTGGATTGTTATGAGGTGTTATTTCAGACATGCGTTATTAGTTTATCCCCTAAAGAGCGCTGGATACTTCTTGACGAGCTCTTGTGCTTCTTGTCTTTTTCTTTGCAATCTATCTCTGTGACTATGCATATCATCAATTCTGGTATCAAGTTCACGTCGTTGAACAAAGATTCCTTTCAAGCAAGCTCTGTCTAAATCTTTGGCACGACTACTCTCTATAAGTACAGTATCGCGCACCCAACAAGCAATCGCGGTAGCCATGATCAAATCGTCATTATATTCTTTCCTAGCTTGGGCTTTATGTGTTATCCACAAGAAGTTCTCCATCTCGAAGTGCAAGCGCTGGGAGCGGATTGTTATTACCTTCCGACGAACATACTCTTCGAACTTAGCTAAGATAAGTGGCCTTGTTTTCAAACTTGTCGTAAAGCCACCGATAGTATTTGGTCGGAATTCAGCCTCTGCCTCAGAAATGTACTTATGTGTTCCTTTGACAGAGTGATATATTTTCGGATATTTTAATTCTTTCAATTCTTTTACGACGGCTATGCCGAGTTGAGCATTTTCTACAACAACCATGCATGAGCCATATTGATGTCCTGCCATATTGATGATTTTGGCAAATTCTTCGTACTCTACTTTGCCGTAGTACTCAGCCGCTTGAGTCATAGTTTCTGACTCCATTATAACAAAGGAAGAATAATCTTTTCCGTCACCCCGAGAAACATCAGCAGCCAACAAATAAGGTTTGCCTGGTTCAAAGAATTCCCAGATCCACAAATTTTGGTCTAAACACTCTTTGTGCAAACACTTGGCTAAATCCTCTTCTTTGATTCTTTGCAAGTCACGAGCCTGAAAAACGCCGTCGCCTGAGCCGCCAAAGTCACACATAAGCTCTTGGGCGATCTGCTTATCATTCATGTCCAGTGTCATATGATCAAACCATTTCTGATCATAGTCTGGATGCTCCCACCACATTAACTTCGTGGGGAAGAATGAACTTTCGCCTATTTCAGCTTTGTGCCAACTTTTGTGGAACCAATTACCACGCCCTTTTGGTGTCTGGTGGCCAAGAATTCCATTATAAACTACAGAATGGCACCAAAAGTCATCCGTTTCCGGTAAAGAAAAATCATACGTATAATTCTCTGATTCTATTATCTCTTGAATTGGCAACCAAATCTGTTTTTCAGTAGTTTTCGTTGATTTGCTCCAATTCTTCAAATCGAAACTGTTCACCACGCCATTTCTAAACCCTATTTTTTCATTAAAAATCCCAACATGTTCTTCTGATAACTCAAGACCAGCGCGCCCTAAATACGAAATCTTGTGTGCAAGAATACCAAAATTTAAAAGTAACGCCCTAACTTGCTTTCCTTGCTTTTCATCAGCAGCCGAATATACAATATTGCCATTTTTATATTTGTGTCCATTAATGAAGAATAAGCCAGCTAAAAACGATGCGATTATATTAGACGAACAATCGAACATCCGCTTGGGAATTTCTTGTGTTTTTAAATCAAACCCCATATATTCTACAAATTCAATTGAATCTTCAAGAGAAATTATAACTCTGATTGAATCATTAAGAATTCGTGCCTTTTCCACGTCCCCTTGACTGAGGCAGAGTCCTAAGAAAAAACCCAAGTCTTCAGTAACGCGAGGCTGAATAAAAGTGCCGTTGCTTGATTTAAAATCAACCTGATCATTAGTCCCCCAGTTATTTTGTCCATAATGAACTGATACACAATCACCTTCTTGCAAATCTTCTAACTTAAACCAATTGCACTGGCCATCCCTTTTGATCCACAACTTATGGTTCAACGAACCCTCTAATTCTGTGAAAGATGTCTTTATTTTTTTTGTTTGCACCTTGCCGTTATTATGGAACAAACAACCTTCTCTAAGCTTATCGCGACCTGCTACCATATAGGGCGTTATTTCATATGATTTTTGTTCTTCTTCATCTGACACAAAATCAGCAATTTGTCTAACGCCCACATCTGTAATAACGTATGTATCTTTCGTTACACATGACAATGCAACAATCTTCCCGCCAGTTGATATCGTAGGCTTCAATGAAGTCCAAACTTCATCCATTTTGGGGATTGACGCCGCTTCATCAATTACAAGCAAAGATAGTGATTCTGACCGACCGACATCTTCCGTCAACGGCGCCGCCTCTATCTTGGAGCGATTTGAAAGTTCGAGCGTTGTTGTATTATTTTTCGTGACACTCGCCATTTGCGAGATCCAAGGAGGAAGGTGATCAAAGATGAGCTTCACTTTGCGCAACAAGTTAATGGCAGTTTTTTCTTTGGTTGCAACAATTACAATATTCCTAGCTTTTCTGAATATGCCCAACCAAGCAACATACGCAGACGTTACTGTAGAGATGCCGAGCTGCCGTGCTTTGAGAATAATATTGTCTTTGTTGTCTCTAAAAGAATCAAGAAGGTCTTCTTGGAAAGGGTATAATTTGAAATCAACTATCCCCCCTTTCTCAGTTGCAATTTTACAATAATTTCTAATGAAATGTTTTGGGTCTGAGCCACAACGGATCAACTCTTTTTTTATTTGATCTTTAGTCCATCGTCGAGGAGAGGCCATGCATTAAAACCCGTAACCTTGTGGATTAGCTTCGGGAGCAGGAATGTTTGTAGTTAAGGGTGCCTGGTTGTTGTTTTTGTAAATATAATCAACCTTTGTTTCACCATCCCAATCAAAAAGTTCTGGATTTCGCTCAAATAGTAATCGGCCAGCTTCTCTTACGACACCTTCGTCATAAGCCATTTCTATATCCTGTTCCTTCGCTGCAAGACCCTGAGCGACCGCTGAGAGCCATTGGTCTGGCCGAATTCGCTGACTTTGATTTAAAAAATAAGCTTCAACCTGTTCAGCAATCTCGGTTGGGATATGTTGAGTTAACCTAGAATCAAACTCTTTTATGATAATAGCGCGCAAGTCTTTGCGGTTCATTTATTCCTAATTCCCTTTTGGATATTCCATGGCTCAAAATGTTTAAAGGTATCTTTTTTCGCTGTCACGTTGTCAGGCTTCTTACCTTTGGTTTGCTGCAACCAGTTTTTGATAGCACCATCTACAGTCCGCTTTTGCTCATATTCATTTTTGATGCCAGCAATTATGTAAATCTGAGTTGCTTCAACCCAAACTCTCACCCTGGATGTTGCTTGAATAAGAATGTCTGTTTCACCATTTTCTGACAATGTTAAAGCATTTTTTGTGATCTTCTTATATTCCGACTTAAGCCACTTAGCGCATTTGCCGATGGTTTCTTTTATGTCTGATTCAAAATTCTTATCATGCGCATCCTTCATGTTGATCTCGCATTGATAATTCAAGATAAGTTTGTTACCAGAAATCTTACACTTGAACCCATCAATAATACGAGAATCCAAAATAGGATCACCCTCTTCGCGCTTCAACCCAATCTTAACTGGCTCACCGTCACTATCAAGAGCCCCATCATGACTTAACGTCATTGCTTGCGATATACCGTTTACAATTTCATACACTGTGGCCATTTTTATATTATTCTCCCACCTAGGTTAAATAGTTTATTTTGCAGGCTTATGGCTTGGAGGGTCTCCAACCTTCATTCCATCGTTCTTCTCGATCTTTCACATACCTTACATAACATTCAAAACAACAATCAAATTTCAACATGTAAACATCATCTCTGATTTGAAAAGAATATTTGTTGCAGCAGTTACATTGTCTCTGTGTTTCTCTCTCAATAAAGTGTTTTGAAACAAAAACAAAATCATCAATTTCTATCGCTTCTTTCTGCTGGGAAAGAATGCTATCATAGCGCTTATAGAAAACTCTTGCTTGCTCAAGATGTGCTTTTTCTTTTTCTTCGCTCCACCCTTCTTTCGGGTGCCTTATCGCCTCAGCCCCAAATTTCTTTTCTATCGCTTTCTCAAGCGCTGCGATATAATCGAGCCTGCTCATTTGTTGGCAACCCAGAAAATTGCAACAGAAGTTAGAATGCCAGCAACAAACCCTCCAGCAGTCCACCACTCAGTATAACAGTTGTTGCCAAGTGCTTTTATCTCAAGCTTCTCGATTTGCTCTTCTTTTATTTTTAGACGTTTTTCAAAAGCCTTCTCAGCAACGTCAAGCTCGATTGTTAAACCGTCGAGTTTATATTCATAAAATCTCTTCAAGCGCACTTGTTGCTGAGACAGTTTTAGTTCGCACTGTTCTTCTGTCTCCCTTTTTGATAAAACCAATCTTGCGTTTGCCTCATGATCATAACACCAAGCCTCAAACGGAACTTCAGCACCCTTCTCGACTTTTGTAAATTTGCCATTTCCATAGGCAGGTGTAGCCATTAGCAAACAAAGCAAAAATGCCAAATACTTCATCTCATCTCCATTTTTTATTCTTCTATATATTCGAAGCCAAACTCTTCTTCTATGCGACGTTTGAGCTTCTCAGGTCTCTCTGATGATTCTTTCACTATCTCTTTTAAACGCTTTTTGTGAGCACTCTTCAATTCTTTGTTAGCTGCCGCAAATTTAGCTTCAAGTTGCACCAACGAAATCCGATATTCTCTCAAGAGTTTTTCTTTTTGAACATTCTCCTTGATTCGTGCTTCTTCAATAACTTTTAACTCTTTCCTGTGAGCGTCTTTTGAGTCTGCTAGAATCTTTTCTGCATTAGATGAATGCCTCTTGAAGAAGCCCCACATTACAAGCGAATACAACACCAAAGCTGGAACCTTCCAATTGTGTTTCAGCCATATCCAAACTTTTTTTATTGCGGCCATGATTTAATGCTTGTGTCCATGCTTCCAAGTCGCAGCTATATCTGCAAGCCCCTGGGCTCCCAGGAACAACAAGCAGACTGTGACCCAGTTTTCTGAATCAATCTTGCCGACGGCCATGAATATAGTTGCTGTGAGCCAAACCGTTAATTTTCTGGACATCAGCTTGCCAAGAAGCTTATCCAGGAGTTTAACAGGTTTTTCTTGCTCTGTTAGATCTTTCTGCTCTTCTGCCATTATGTGATTCTCCCTGTCATAAATAGGGAGAAAAGTTTAACGGCTTACGTGAGCAAAACCTTTCTTTTTTTCGATTATGATTTGTTGATCCACACAATCTTTCAGTGTGTCAAGGTGGGAAATGAGGATTACTGTTTTGAAGTATGATTTGACCATGTCGAGCGTTCTGATGAAGCCCTCCATGTTTTCCTCATCTAGTGATGTGGCGGGTTCGTCCAAAATAAAGACGTCACCAACGGGCAAGCTAGTAATGCTTATTAAAGCCAAGCGAATAGCCATGGAGGCTATGCTTCTTTCCGCTCCAGACCCAGATTCAATGGGGCGAGCCTCATGTTTTGGATGCCGTATGAAAATGTTCAGCTTCTTGTCGTCAGATTCAAAGAAAATCTCAAAATCAACGATGTTGGCCAAAATTTTCGTTATTTCTTCATTTATAACCGGAAGCTTCTCTTTGATTATGTCAAATGCGATGCCGTTTGGATGACAACACGTCATAAACAAATCATACGCTGTATATTCCCTCCTTAAGTTGTCCAGCTCATCCTTCTGGTCTATAAAATGAGTTCTTTTTTGCTCTAATGAACCATGTTTCTTGTGCAAAGACACAATATCTGCTTCACATTGAGCCAATTTGTTTGTTTCTGCTTTTATCTTGACTTCTAGATTCTTTTTTTGTGTTAGATAACCAGAAAGTTGTTCAATCGCTTCTTTGTTCTCTTCAAAGCGCTTCTTCTCAGTTTGTAAATCAAGCAACTTCCTCTCATTTTGCAATAATGACGCTTTGTTTTTTTCAATTTTGACCTGAAGCTTTGCAATGTTTGCTACAAGCGCACTTTGTTGAGCGACTAGAGTATTATATTGCCTTATATTGTCTTCGATCTCTTTTATATTTGAAGCTTCATAGTCTGCGCCCAAGTCCTCAAGTTCTTGTGCTGCTATTTTTAATGTAGATTCAGCAGAGCCCAATTTACTTTCTGCAGCGTAAGCATCCTTGATGAATTGGCAATGTGAGAACTCTGGTCCACAAGGAACATTATCTAACAACTTTATTCTCTTTTGAATATTAGCAACTTTTGTTTGGTGAGAGTTTTTCTCATTTTTTGCTTGCAATAAGCGTCGTTTTAGTTTCTTAGCTGTTTCCTGGTTCTCAAAAGCCTCGTTTATGTCAAATTCTTCTAGAAAAACGGCAGTTTTTTCTTTCTCAAGGCGAGCTTTACGTATCTCCCTTATCCAGGCATCCCTAGACTCCTGCAGCGCCTTTAAGCGTAATTTTATAGTCTTTATTTCAGAATCAACTTCATGCACATCGATAATTTCTGAGGGGACTGTTTGAATCAATTTTTCTGTTGCAGCCAGATCAATTCCCAAAGAATCAACAATAGCCTTATGAACACCACATCTGTTTTGATTTTCCTGTATCGAAAACTTATGCTCTTTCAATAAAGACTCAATTTTGGATATTTCAAAATCATAATTCTTGCCTTCAAGCCGCTTCAGCGCCCCCTTTAAGTCTCTACTTTCCTCTTGAGCTAATTTGAATTTTTCTTCAAAGATAACCAAGTCCAAAAACTTAGCTAAAATCTCTTTTCTGCGAGTTGAGCGCTCCGCGATAAATGACAAAGAACCTTCCTGGGAGGCTAAGGACGTCAGCATAAACTCTTCCAGGGTTCCAAAGTTCCTTCTTATTGCTGCATCAGTATCTTGTCTTGAAAGACCATTTAGAGCCTTTGCTTGGCCACTTTCTAAACGTTGGCCAAACAGTATATCAGTTTTAGCCTCTATCGTTTTGGCTCCCTTTAGCTTTTTTTCATATTTCTCTGAATTGCGCTTGATAATATAATCACTGCTCCCAACAGAAATGGTGACTGTACCATTTGCCCCTTGTTTATGTTCATTTATGAGATCAACATTTTTACTAAGATTCTTTGAAGGTGAATTGAAGAGCGTGTAAAGCAAACTGTCAATAATTGATGTTTTGCCAGAAAAGTTCTTTCCGAAGATTCCAACTATGCCTCTAAGTTTCCCAAAGTCTATTGAATTACCTTCTCCGAAATTGAACAGATTATCCCAATTGAAGCGCTTTAGTTTCCACCTAACATTCCTTTTTACTGTTTCCTTTTGCTCTATTTCAATATTAAATCGTTTGTTTAATTCAAGGACCTTTTCCATCGTTCTGTCTTCTACACTATGATGGCTAAGATAATCTTCTATGAGCTTCTCTTGAATATTTGTGTCTCGCAAGTTGAATTGCTGTATTTTATTTATTGCGTTTTTTGAAGATAGCGCGGCTGAACTTTTGCTCAAAAAGGTAACAGAGGTAATATCGAACTTGAACTTAACGGAGTCCATAACTTTTCGAACTTTGCCCAAAGGTAAATTCGTCTCAGCAATAAGACGCACCCGAGCGCCCTCTGGGAGGTTTGTTCCTTCTGGTAAAGCGCCATCTGATGTTAGATTGATCGTCACAAACGGTCGAGGGTTTTTAAAAGTTACTCTCTTAACTGAAAAATCTTGCTTATCTTTGATATCCCAAATTAGGATCCCTTTTTCTATATCTTCTGCATGATTGAGTTGCGTGGTAGAACCTGCCCAGCGGAATCGACCTTCTGAATCTACAGATTGTTGCTTGTGGATATCACCCAAAAAGCCATAATCAAACTTATCAAAAATGGATTTACCATAATCTCCCCTTTCCATAATCCAACCAATATCTGTTCTACAGTTGTCAATTGAACCATGGAATAAAGCGATATTGATCAAATCATTGTTCGTTGGTGAGATCCAATTATCTTCATCCACAATTGATAAATGATTTAAGACAAAATCATGCTCCAGATGTGTTTCCCCAGAATTTTTCAAAAGACATAAATTAGGATGATCTAATGCCCACACAATTGGTGATATAGCATCTTGTCGATTAGATCGAATGTTTGTATCGTGATTTCCTAGTATAACATACGTCGGAGCGATGTTCGCGAGATTATAAAGAAACTCAGAACATAACTCCACAAACTCTGGGGAGATCTGTGTTTTTGTATGTGCCAGATCGCCACAATGGATGATGTAATCCACTTTTTCTTCTTTCAAAACTTCATAAAGCTGTTCGAAAACTTCCCTGTATTCATCATGATACTTCAAGTTGAATATATGTGTATCACTTATATGAGCAAATTTCATTCATACCCCCTTGTTGTTGCAATAAATCCCACGGATCTTCAATTATTTTTCTTTCCAATAACCAAAAAGCCTCTTTCCCCATTTCGCTAATATCAGAACGCTTATTGTAATATGTTTGATCAACAATGGTTCCCACTGTTATACCATATTCAAAACATTGCTTTGTAATTCGATTGCGAGCTCTTATTCCGACTTCGTCTGGGTCAGAACAAACCCAAACAATCGGAGGCTTCTCCTTAACAATCTTTTGAAACAAAGCTGAATTTTCATCTAAGCTAGGTCCTAAGATCGGGATGGCGTTCTGGCCGATGGTGATTGCATCAAATATTCCTTCTGTTAAGAATACTTCTTTTGACCAATCTATGTTTAATTCGTTGAATATGATTTCATCGGCACGGTGGCCAATGTTTTTATATGGCGGCCATTGATTTCTCGTATAGGCTCGTGAAACAAAGAAATTCAGTTTGCCACGCGCGTCAAATGACGGGAATATAATGCGCTCAGCAAAATCACCAGCTGAGCAATACCCTATTCTCCAACGGATCACATCAGCCTTGCTCAGTCTCCTCGATTTCAGATAGTTTTTTACCAAAAAAGAGCTTTTTGGAAGCGTGTTGGAGCCAAGGTATCTATAACTACTTGGAAGGCTTACAACTCGTAATTTTGCTTCTTCTTTTGCGAACAATTCATCAAAAGCCGCTGGTTCAACAATATCGTCTATTGCCAACCACTCTTGTTTCAAATCATTGCTTTTGAATAAACGAAAAATAAAGAAAACATTGTTGCCACTAAAGCCACAAACCCAGCACTTGAATTTATTTTTGTTTAAATTGACGGACAGTTTTCTGTGGTGATGATCGCATTTCGGGCAATAAAACAAAGTTTCATCACCGACAGAACGACAACTACCCAATAACAAACGCAAGATGGATAGCTTCCGGTCCATCTAAGCAGAGTATCATAATTTCGAAGAATCGTTAAGCAGAACTTGCGCCGGCACGAGCGATCACCAGGGCATCAGCCATATCATAATATACTGGTCTCAAATTACCTTTTGGTGTATATGTTGGTTGAAAAAGTGGCTCTGTTTTTATTGCATACTTTACAGCCATTTCTTTGGCTTTTATTCCCTTGGGAACCTTAATGCCGCAAAGACGCCTTGCGGTTGGTGCAGCTATGTATTCTGGCTTCTTGTGTAATGTGTGACAAAACCATGAAATAGTTGCATTGAAGCCAGCCAATAAGCTTATCGTATGCGCGCTAGAGAGTCCTGAACGAAAACTTTGAAGTGACTTCTCAATAAAAACACGCTCAAACTCACAATCCAGAGTCTGAAGCGCACCATGAATAAAGTCTGCTTTTGCAAATATGTCTTGAAATTTATTTTTGTTTCGTAAATCCCAAGCACCAAGCTTTACTGTGTAATGTTGATCATCTAAAATGCAATAACCAGTAATTGAAGTGCTAATGTCGAGGGCGAGAATCATAAAGCACCCGATATTTCAACCCACTCAACATTCAACAATTCTTCTCTTAACAATTTATCTATTTGTTTTTTTGTTTTTTCATCAAGCACAATAAGATAATTCAAATCGCCCTTTCTGGCATTGCGAAAGATTTCTTGATCCACACGCTCAAGTTCTTTTAGTAAACTCTCTGCCATGTTCGTCTCCTTTGACTGGTAGTTTTATAAACCAAACAAGAAGTATACCATAGATACACCAAAACGTTAAGACAATTAAATCAGCAAATTTGCTCACTGACCGCGCTTTTTGTTTAGAACTCTCTTAAAGTGCTTCATCCCTTGAGCGAGCATAAATTCTGAGAATAATATATAACCAAAAAACAATAACAACGTTGCCGGCTGTTGCTGTTTTATTATTTTTGATGTTGGTTTAAAATAAAGAAAACTTACATGCAAAATAACATTTAGAATCAATATTCCGAATAAAATAGATAAAATCATTTGTTTGCAGAGAACCCTTGTAACATCATATGATGATCAATCAAACCAGAAAAATCATCTTGAAAAAAAACCTTAAAATATTCACCCTTGTCCCCCTCAAGCCTTATCAGTGTGTGTCCTTTAAAAAAAGACCAACGAACAGTTAAATGATTGTTCCCTTGGCCAAAATCATGAACAGATACATCATGGCACATATGAGACCAATCACCATTTGTCATAATGGCATCACCATCTAATATATCATTTGTCACACCATTGGTTTTCACTAACATTGTAATACCATTCGTTAGTGTTATGTTGTTGCCATAAAACCCCGAATCGAAACTTCCGGCATCTTCTACATGAACAATCATTCTAGTCAAGTAATATACTGATCCTGATGGTGGGCGTATCCAATATTTTGTAGAAACAGCATAGTTGCCAGTAATGTTACTTGCACCCGTGCCATCACCAGTAAGGTCCAAATGTCGATTCAAATAATTAGGATAAGGACCAACCAAAAATTCACTAGCATTTCCCGCGGCGCTGCGACCACTATATCCAAAACCACCCATAATTAAAAATCCAACTTCATTTTCACAGTCAAAGAATCTGACTCTCTTTTCTTAACCGGTCTAGCCAATTTTGCTATACCAATAACATTCTTATCTTCGTCATAAATAGCTACACGGCTAATCCATACTTGCCTTTGAAAACTTCCTGTTGGATCATTGTACACTGACGCTACTGTATTTTTTATTGTTTGTTTTTCATTCTCAAAATACCCAGTAGAGCCTGTAGCCCTTAGGAGTCTTTGGTTCCCGCTTACGAATGTTGGATTGTTAGAGTTGTTGAACTCTCCAGCTGAGGCGTGAGCAAACATTGTTACGGTCGGAATATAGTTCACACCTTCGAAGGCCAGAACATAGCTTGAACTTATGAGGCCAGTTATGTTGTCATTCTGAAGACCAGCGCCGAAATAAAGCCATGTCGGGTTTAATCCTCCAGCGCCTGTATAAGCCTCTGTGTGAGCAGAATTAAGAACCCACGAACCTGTCAAAAGAATGAACCCTTCATTGTATAACACAACACCTGCGACTTCGTCTGTGTTGCTTCCAGTGGTTTCTATGAGCTCTCCATTTCTATTTTTGTCTTGAAGCTGGCCGACGAGCGTCCCTGAAACATAGAATTTTAGGTCCACGGAGCCTTTGCGAATCGAGGAGCCATAGAAAATTGATGGAATGGAGATTAAGTTCAGAGGATCACGCCCCTTTCGCCAGCCCCACTCAGAAGAACTGTATGCATATTCAGGACTGAGATGAGTATACCAATTCAAAGTGTTTTTGAGGGACACGATAAAAGGTTTGTCTAGGTTCCCGCTAGCATCAATATCTGTGCCTGAAGTATAGAAGACCCTTGTGACACTTGCTGACAGAGGATATGAACCTGTGATTTGATCGCCGAACTCAAACACAGACTGATCATTAAAGAACTTTGTTGTAATTGTTTTGAAAGCTTCGCGGGAACCTCCTTTATAAATGAACGGATACACGAGAGAGGTCGCTGGGCGATCAACGTTAATTTCGTGAAGGTTTATATGACCTTGAGTGACATGCTCAATGTTTGTTGCAAGCTTGCCAGACATGTTGACTTTGCCATTATGATAGGTATGAGCATCGTAAATCAAGAATTCCTGTTTTGGGAACGTTTTGATACGATTATAGAATATGTCGTCTTGGCCAAATTTTCTGAGTGTCATCGAGTTAAATAGATTTTGTTTCGAGCTCTTGTTCTGTCCAAACTTCGAAGGTTAAGTTATTTTGATTGCAATATTGTTGGGCAGCTGCGAACTTGGCTTGGTTTATTGGGTATTCAAGAAAAGCTCGTGGCTTTATTTCTATGAGATGACTTTCGTTTATTAATAGATCGGGGATGTAGTGCTTTGTTTTTCCTTCGAATTGGTAAGGTATCGCAAGGGGTTCTGTTTTGTAAGTAACGACCAAATTATCTTTGTCAAGAATTTTATAGACCTTTAATTCCCAAGAGGAACGATAATGTATTTCTTTGCTCAGTTTTGATGAAAAATACTTCCCTTTGCACCAGTTTGGATAATCACCTGCGATTATTTTTGCAGAACGAGTCTCTGACATCTGATTACATGACTCAATTGTATGATTTCGACCATACATTGGATTCTTCTCACCAGCATTAGACATAATGCCATCAGCAAAATATTGCTTGAGGGTTTTTGAAATTTTCTTACCAAGCGCAGCAAGCGCTGGATCTGTTGCCGCAGTTTTGCCAAAAGTCCAAGGTTTTTGACCATACATTGGATTCTTCTTTCCGCGCACACCAAACATCGCGTTAAATTCACCTGAAGTAGCACAACTGCGCGAACAAAAAAATTTTCTATCTCTGGATTGATAATCTACCTCAAATTCGATCTTACAATTTGGGCACAGCTTCTTCACGGGCTCATGTTTTGTATTGTGATTAACACAACTGTGCGAACAAAACCTCGCTTCTTTGCTTCTTGTCTCAAATTCTTTTTCACAATGCACACATATCTTTTTTATTAATGGACACAAACGAAGCCTCTCTGCTTTACGTCTGCACGGTTCACAGCAGTATCTAGCCCGCTTATGTAAATGAGAAATATCAACTTGACAATGCAAACAAATTCTCTCTGGCATGTCGTGAGTTTGCTCATAAAGATCACTATGATATTTTTTTGAGTGCACTTTGCGGCATTCTGTTGAGCAAGTTTTTTTGTGAGGGATTCTTGCTTTAAATTCTTTTTCACAAACAATACACTTGTTAATATGGCCCTTGTGATTGTTTGCGATACCACGAGCCTTTTGCTCATAATCTAACGTTTTGCGGCACGGCTTTGAGCACACTCTAGCATTATGGGCTTTTGATTGAAATTCTTCTTGACAGACTACACATGTCTTTTGATACACGATTACTCCTTTAGCTCATACACTAAGTAGTGCGGAGCCTATACAAAAGACACATATAAAGTAAACGTTCTTACAAAAGGTGTATACAAAAGGGCGGCTAAGTACTTGAAATTATTGAGATCACCAATCCAAACGTGTCCTAATAGTTACCTCGTTACTCGGGGTTTTTTTCAAAGGTTCTGAGAGTTTTGCCACAGCCAAAAGCTCATTATCGGCGCTGTACAGACCAACCGTTGTAATGTATGCCACTGATTCATCACTCGACACGTTCTTTACACGAATCTTGCTCGCATCCAAGTATGTTGGGTTTGATGAATAATTGAACTCATTATGATTCGCACGACAGAAATAAATGGACGAATTAAGCTCTGTCGTATTGTTAAAGCTGATATTATGAATTCTATTTCTTACACCATTTGCAAAGTTCGCAATCGTAGTCCCTGTCAGCATAGCATTCACAGAGGCTGTGTCTATCGAATCATCATAAATTGGGGGACCGAATCCACCATTACTATTCTCATCAGTCGTTACCGGGCGCAAACCACTATTCACCAAGCCGCCACCATTAAAGATCGAAGCTGTGAACACAGCAACACCAGCTTGATAATAAAGCAAGCCGACACCGACGTTCCCAGCTGTACCGGGACTGGTTGAAGAAGTATAAAGAATCCCGTACTCGCCCGCAGGAGAATTTGTCCTGAAGTCACCTGCTGCACCATAATCACCAATGGTCAAACGATCTGCAACAAGCCAGCCACCCTGCTCCTGGGAGCTCCCTGTTGGCATACCGCCTGTGATAAACGTAATTTCGAATGAACCCTTTTTAACTTCATCTTTTGTAAGAAGCCTAGCGAACAACATGAAAAAAGCTTCTTGGTGTTTTGTTCCACCTGTCAGATCTCCATCTCTATCAAAACTCAGAACATTTCCATTTTGATCGTGACCAACCAAAACTTGTGCAAGTTGATTGTAGATATTTATTTTCTTTGCGTTCTGAGAAACCGCCGCACCAGAGAGTGGCGAGCTGGAACTAAAGCCGCAAGTCAGATCAAAAATGTGGTTCGCGGAAGAGGATAAGAACGGATAATCATATTGGCTGACGTGAGTCCCCGCGTCAAAAGTCTTCAGATTCTCTTCGTTGTAAGTTCCCGACACGATCGTCCCAGTAATGGGGATAGCTTCGTGCAGCAAGGTCCTCGTTGTAGTAATGTCACTGTCAGTAAATGTCTTAAATACGTTTGCCATTTTTTAATCCTTTATTCTCGCACGAACCGTACAGGCAAATCAATCCTGTATCCAGTTGTTACACCTGACACCTTAACAATTGTATCGATATAACTAACTGTCACAGTTCCACCTGCGACTGTTGTAATTGTTGTTGTGCCCGAAGCACCAATCTGAGTAAACAAAAACGTTCCAGCCTTCAGATCAATCGACGAACGAATCTTGAATTCCAATTTTGTTCCTCTGGGGCCATTGATAATTTCTGTTTGGTTCGTCGCTTCTGAACGATTATCCAAAATGTCTGTCACAAAATCTACATCTGAGGAACCCAAGAAATAACTTGCTATATTATCGTCATCAATAAAACTAACATTTGCAGCCACACCATTGGTGCTTACAATCCGCCCTAATCTATTGTCAATTTCAATGATGTATTGCGTCTCTTTGAGGTCGGGTGGGATTCCTGACTCAGGTGCAATCTCGCCTGCTGTGTCCAAACCTTGGTCTACCCTTATTTTATTTTCTGCTTCGCCACGATCACCAGAACCGAAGATGACACCTTGCGGTGCTTGCGCGATTGAATCCTCAGTGCTCTTATCTGCCGTAACAACATAATTCAAACTGTTGTATTGCTTTGTGTTTGTGTGAAGATTGTTCACTTTTAAGCGAGGAAGATAAAGCAAGTTTGTTCTTGGGATTGTGATTAACTTTGACTTTAACAAGCTCGTATTGTTTGTAAAAGCCTCCAGAATTGGTGCCTGAAGTGTTTCCAAATCAAAGAACGCCGATCCACTTGGGTGGTTTTTGTTGTATGTTGTATAATCTATCTCATCATCGCCGAAAGCAAACTTCACAATCTTGAAATTGCCTTGTGCCATTCTGTGGCGACCAGTGTCCGTTAGAACGGCGTCTAGTATGATATCACCACTGTTATCCAAGAATCCCATTAATTTCAACCCCTTACGTGTTTTGTATGTTTCTTTCTAAGTTTTCACGTACACCTTTACGGAGAACGCTTAATTTGTTTGATAGCTCTTCTTCATTAAATAGAACCAAATTTTTATACTTCCTCGCTCTTATGTTTGGTCTGAATTGGCCGCACGTTCAGCTCTATCCTTCGCCCAGTGTGCTTCGATGTCAACCTAATCCTAAACGTTTTATTCCAAACACCCTCGTCCGCTACACCCAAATTAACCTCTTCCGGAGCAATCTCTTCGTCTGGTATATTTATAATCGTTTGCAATACAGAAGGTTTGATATACAAGAATTGTTTAATGGATTTTGATAACTGTTTTTTTGGTTGCTCGAATTCAAAGATCTTTTGCTCCAAGAAAACCATGTTCTGTTCTGCCACCAATCTGACTTCATAGATATCTGTTGGATTGGATAAATTACCATTTATGTCCTTTACTCTGAATGTATAATAGTATGTCACATTCGGATTGACCTCATCAGTAAAATCAGCTGCAGTAGCTGTCGACTTTATTTCCTCAACTAACTTCCCGTCAAAATCAAGCCACTGTGTTGGTTTAATGCTCATCCTATAGATTTGAAAAACCTGCGCCGGATCATCACTTCTGTAAACCAATGGTCCTTCTGGGGACAACTGATTTTGCCGCATTTTCGTTATTAACTCAAAATCTGATTCTTCAAGTGCAATCGGGTCAGCTTCATGCAAGCCAACACCCGAATTTAGATTTATTTTTATTTTGTCACGCACGCCACGAAACGGGACGATGGAGACATCTGGAAAGATGGGTGGTTTATCTAATATCCTTATGGCTTCTGTAAAATATGGAGTTTCGACTAACGTCAATTTCGGCCAAGATGTAACGTTGAATCTGAACATATTTTCTCGCAGCATCGCAGCAACTTCTGGTGAATCCAGATTTGGCCCAGCCTCTACCGGCAATGAATATTGGTAATTTGTTCCTATCACCAAAGAAACTGTTGATATCTGGTACGCATAACTTTTTCCATATTTTACCTGTGAATCTATGTAATTGACAATATCTACACCAACTGCATTGAAAAAATATAATGACTGGATTGGGTCATTAGAAAGATTACCATCTTCCAACTCCTCGAATTTATCAACCTTGTAAAACAATGCCTCGGAATGAGCCACTTGGCCGCTCAGCAAATCTTTGTAAAACCTGAAATGCTTTGTTGTCAAAGTTTTGATCCTTGCACGAAAGACAATCTTCATTAAGGTCTTAAAAAAGCGCAACTGTGTCCTTTCATCTGCCGTTAAGCGCTCTGACAGTGGGTAACTATCATCTTTTACCAAATCACCACTTAAATCGGCCATCCAACTAACAACGTCTAATGTATTTCGTTGTACTCCAGCAGTAATGGCTGTGGAAGCCAAAGGTGCACCAGGTCTTGCTTGTGTTACTTGTGTTACAATTTCTGTAAAGGGCTGCAACTGCTTATTTTCATCTGCTGTATAAAAATCCAAAATGAGCTTATCTACCATTAACTCCGAAAACACATTTATAAAGTCCCGCGGAGACTGTTCTGTCGAAAATTCCAACTCTGCAAACATAGGCAACAAAAACTTGTCCACGTTAAATTCATCAAGCTTTTTAACGTCATCGGCTGCAAACTTAAGATGCCTATTGTTGGCTCTGGCATTTTCCAAAATCTCAGCAAACGAATTGCCGGCTTGTAGCTGCATTATTTCTTCGCCAAGACCGCGAATGTTATCTAACCCATTTCCAAAGTTGTCCAAAAGGGGCAATGGATTTCTTATATCCAAACCGTTAAGTGCATTGAGCCTGTGCCGAGCAAGTCTATTAAAGTTCGGTAATGCCGCCTCACTAACTTCAACGTTGGCGGCAACTCTATTCTGATAAGTGTCATCAAAGAAATTGTATTCACTGTCTACATCTGCCGTTAAGGTTGTATTGAGATTTAATTTTTCTACATCATCAAAGTCCAATGGAACACGCCTCTCGTGGACATAATCAACAAACTGACGTTGCATGGGCACGAGCGGTTCCGAAAACTCATGCAAACCACTTGCTTCAATTATAATACCAGAGGCAGGATCAGCTCCTACAACCTCAACTTGCGATAAACCTTTAATATAGTTCTCCCAGACAACACCTTCTCTTTCCAAGAAAGGCACAGAGGCACGCAATGTCACAACCTCCTTGAATACACTTTGAATTTCATCCAAAAGAACTGGCTCTGTTGTCTCTATCGAAAAAGGAATACCATGAAGCACACTTGCATTGTTCGATGGATGCGCGAACAAAGCTCCGTTCGAAGTAGAAAACCAAAACTTTTGTGATGTGTATCTAAAACGGTCTAATAAGTTAGAACTTCCCGGCTCACGAACGCCAAATCCTCTGTCATCTAAATTTGAATCACCAAACAAACCATTGCTAATAACAAGCTTCTTTCGCCCGACAGTAACAGCACCTTGCGGCAATTCAAGCAAATCACGTGGTATTGGTATCTCTTGTGGTACCGGAAAATCATCTGGTGTTTCTGGGAAATCAACAGGCGGATTGAACCCGGGTGGGTTTGCACCGCCAAGCAAAACCAATTCAGGGTCTTCTCTTTCTGCTTCCGCAATCAATCCAGGATCTACAAAATCCTCTAAACGGCACGGACTTATAACTTCAGGTGGCTCAGGCGGCTCAACTCTATCCAGATCTGCCTCTGGCCCCAAGATTTGATCTTCCAATCCCACTTGGGCAGCTTCACTTAAAGCAGGAACCTGAAGCGGTGGAGCGTCGTCTAAAAGCAAATCTGCAGGTATGCCAGGTTCCCGGACTCTTCTTCGCGCATCCGCAGCTGCCTGGAACATACGCTCCATATCAAAATTATTACCGCCCGCGCCCTGTTTACCAGGCGTGCCCGGGGCTCTATTAACAGCCATTTATTGCTCTCCCGGTATCAAATGAAAAAACCTATTCCAAACTGGTGGTGCACTTTCATCTCTAGTAATACCCAGCTCTGCGTCTTCAAAGTTGTTGAATCGACATACTAACTGCCTATTTTCAGAAGCAGCTCTATCAATTATTTCTGTTGTTAATGCGCTCCATTGTGCCGCATTAGCCAAGGGTTGATTCGCGTCATCTGCTTCAAAACCACTCAACACTTGTACCTCTTGGATGTTTCCATAAACTAAATCAGACAATTGACCGTTTTCATCAACAGCAAATCTGTTTGGCGACACATCATTGCCTTCACCGGCCAACCCTCTGAGATGTGGTGGAATCCTTGCTACGTCACCTTCGTCTCTGCCCGAAATTCCTTCTGACAATTGTTCAATAGATGGCGGGGCTCTCCCAATGGCGTCGTCTAAACTAGACTGAGCTGCGTCAATCGCTGCCCCAAGTGGATTCAAGATTATATCAATATCTGCACCACTAAAAACAACACCAAGTTCAGAACTGCAGTTATCTCTTTCTTCATCTGAAAAATTCTCTTCCAGTAGATTAACAACAGAAGCTTGTTTGATGCGCGGGTCTACCACTGCGATATTCACCCCGCTTTGCGTAAAAAATCCATTAAAATTAAAGGCTCTTTTTTGTTTGTCCTCGTCCAATCTGCTATTAGAAACTGGCACAAATCGCATGTAATCAGCACCTTGATTTTGCTTGACATTTTTTAGTTTTACTTCAAAATCCTTAATTTGGTTGTTCACTGCGCCCCTCACCAAAAACTCATCAACAGGTGTTTTTATTTTTTCAGGTGTCCAGAACAAACCTTTAGGCGAATCAACCTCGGGAATTTTAAAGAAGTCCAACTCTTCTTTGTTCCTAACATTTAATTGTGCTGGCGTTAATTCAAGAACATTTCGTGTTTCTTGCTCCTCTTGTTCTTCCATTATTCGCATTCCGAAATTGTTTGATATATTGCTATCAAATTCTTCAAGAAACAATTTTTGTATAGTAATAGTTTTGGGAGGCTTGTTGCTACTTGAAGATGACCTAGCAATTTCATTCGGTAGCAACAGATTCTCTCGGGTGACACCTGGCTCAATACCGATGGCCTCAGCGAACCTACTTTCTAACTTAATAAACGCCTTCAAAAAATCATGCATGGTTTTAATTGTCGCAATTCGTGGGTGAAGCATGTTTCTTAGATCTTCCGCAGTAATCATTCTGCCATTCAATGTCAAAAATTCTCTTGCTTGATCGCCAAACACCAACTGAACTGAGCCAAGGTAGTTGTTTATTGCTGTGTTCAGAATTCTTTGTTCATTGCTCTTTTCAAAAGTTGATACAAACACTTGGGTGAACCTTTCTGCATCCGCGTCATAATGACTTGGCACTAACGCTTTTGTTATAAACCTCTCTATCTCTACACGACTCGTCGACAACTCTAATAACAACGATTTCAGAAATTGAAAGATTCCATCTTCTATTTCTACCTCGATACCGTATCGATAAATTCCGTCTGTAACATTTACCATAGACCGATCAATACCAACGAAAGTTCGTAAAAATAGCGACCCGCCAGCATGTACATCAATCTCTTCTATGGAGTTGCCCCAGGTTTCTTCATTTTTAGCTAAAAGACGCCCTTTTTCGTCCCTAGACTCCACAACAACAAAATCTGGTACTTGGGTATCAAATTTGTTTCGTGTGGGGAAACCAAGTGAATTTATGCCGTTTAATTGAGCTGACATCCTACGTCTGGTAACCTTCACCGAATTTATCTTTGTATTCCGCAAAATCAATCTTTTTGTATTAGGATTCGTATTCTGCAAAAATGAGCCAAAAGCGGAATGATCTTTAATCAAGTTGTAATAATCGAAAATCAAATTGAACCTCGTTGACCCTCGCTCTGTCCTGGACAAAAACATGCTTGCTTGGATCTTGCTATCTTTTATTGACCTTACCGACTCTAATAAAGACGCGTCGGGGACCTTCTGAGCGTCCAGCCTCTTTAAGGTCCTCGAATCATGAACCTTTGTATTTGAAACTCTCTTCGGCGTTAAGAAGTCCTGTATCTCTAAAGAACTCTTTCTTCTGGCATCACCTTTGACCCAGCGGCCATCCTGAAGCCTATACACGGAGCCTGCCCAGCGCTTTCGGCCAAAGTCTTCAAACATGAGACCATTTTGGAAAGTTTGTTTATTTTGAATTACCACATCAAAGCCGATTTGGCCGACAGCATCAGTAGAGTTTTCCATCTCTTCTTGACTGAAATTTAAAGCAAACGATTCAAAGTCAAGAAACGTGTAAAAAACATATGCCAGGTCATCTACTTCCCGCTCTTCGTCAAGTTCAAATCTTACCTGGAATGGAATGCTATAAACTGCCAGCCCATCCTCGTTTATGGTTTTATATTTCTCTTTTAGCGCGTCGGCATTGCTCGGTTGGCCGATTGGACCAATGATATCTGAAAAAAGATTTAGGTCCCTTGATATTGTGCTCTTATCTTTTAAAATAAGGTTTCTGAATTTTGCATCTGCAATATGCTCACGGGCTGTTTGAATAACCACAGAATCAGTTAATTGTATAACCTTCACGCGCAACAGGGCTTTGAAGTGTTGATTTGTGAACCAAGTTCCAGATTCGCCACCCAGAATCTCTTTTATTACCAAATTCAAATTAACAATCATCCGACCATCTTGGCCGCGGTCTAATGAGATTTTACGAGAAAACACAGTTGGCAAATTTAAACCAAGCAATGAGTCACTATTAATCTTTGCCATTAATCACAATCCTCAATCGTGGTGCCATCCTCAGATGTACGATAAATATCAGATGACTTAAAAGTTTCTTGCTCAACATCTCCCAAAGCCGCTCTAACAAAAATGCTTCTGCTTTTCCCACGTATTTCTTTCAAGATACTCTCTGGCAACTCATTATCAACAAGAATCTCAAAGAAGTGATCCGCGTAAGTTGGATTTTCTACTGATGATATTGTGTTGTTCGGAGCGAAATACAAAGGCAACAATCTCTCTTCTTCGTTCGCTCCTGACAAGATCTCAAAAACTTCTATTTCGAAGTTCTCTTTTTTGAATTCTGTGTTCCTTTCTTTTAAATCCAACACTAGAATTTCCTCTTGCACACGAATCTCTGTTCCGTCTGTCATGGTAGCAGTATCTTGTTCAGGGACAGCATCTGTTGTAAAATCACCTCTGAGAATCCTGTATTCCAATGTTGAATCCATCTTTGGTGTTATGATCACGTGTCCTGAACTGCTTACAACGTTCAAAATTGTACTCTCAAAATCACCCTTGAAAGCAGCAATATCGAAAGAAGGTTTGTATGTAGAGCCAACATCAGCATTATTCAAGAGATATCTCGTCAAGTTATTCTTGTCATGCGCACTTTGAAATGGAATCAATTCATTTTGACGCGCTATAGTAGATTCTTCATTAAATCTAGTCTCTATCCCTTTGCCGACATATAGCGGCTCTACATAAACAGTGGTTTCGTTAATTCTGTTCTCAATGGTGTTTTGAGCCTCTTGGAAATCAGCGTAACTAGCATCATACAATATATCGTCATCACTGAAAGAATAATATACTGGCTTAAATTTACCCTTGCTCAACAGGTATTTTCCATGTTGAGTTAGCTCAAACTTAATAACCTCTTCTTTTGGATCTAAAAACGCCATACTTTATTCTCCAATAAACTCAACCAACTGCCCCGGAATTCTTTGAGGTGCTGCTTCACCACCGCCACTACCGACAAATTGAGCAGAGGTCCCTGGTATTCTCTGGGGTGACGGTGCCAAGTCTTTCATCTCAACCTCAGCGTCCAGCTTTATCAATTCGACAATTGAGAAATAATCATAGGGCCAATTGTAGCTATATGGAAAATCTTTTTCTTTGTCGTTCGCGTCAGCTGAAATTTCACGCAACTGTTGAGGTTGCTTCAAAAACTCTGTTTTACCAAAGTAATTATTCGAAGCTTTTTGTTTAACCTTAAACACCATCCATCGCAATTTCTCTGGATACGTTGTGCCAAGTATCTCATTTCCCAAGAAAGAGTGGCTTACAGTTTGCTCTTCATAAGAATCACCAACACTAGGTGGCAAATTCTGCCAAAAATGAGAAACATCCTCTTGTGTCCATTCCTGAGAAAACTCAAAAAAGTACATTACAAAAGGCTTAATATCGGCGCGACCCTCTTGGCCATCAAAATGAACAAAGTTCATTCTTGGTGGAATAACATATTTTTGCATTGCAACGATCATTGAAGTTATTGAATCTGGTATTCCATCTGTATCTCCCCGAAGAACCTGGTTTACTACTTCTCGATCACCATTCAGTGGAACGAACTTTCGAATCCCGTCAACAACCACAAAAGGTACAGCAACAACGGCTTCATAAATCTTCTTTTGTTTTGCAAGTTTCCCAACCCTAGTCTTGCCTTTGCGCATACCCACAAGATCAGCAAGTGACTCTACGCCAGCTGAGCCTGTCTCATCGCGGAGCTCCAAAAATACACCCTTACTGGCATCCGCTGGAACGGCTCCAAGTTGATGCCACATACCTATCGTTGGAACGTTGGTCCAATCTGTGGCCGCTGATGCAGGACTCCAGCGTGGATATTCCGCATTATCGAAATTAAGAATAGGAGTTTCAAATTTTGTTGAAATAGTCCAAATTGAACCAGCGTTCTGGTCTGTAACCAACTCAACGCGACCAAGGTCGTCTTTATCAACTCGCTTTGTTTTAACGACGTCAAATAAGTTCAAACTCGCAGATATTTGCATAGCAGTCGCACCATTCAAGTTATTCCCACCATTAGCGCTATTATCATAATCACCGTTACCACGTTTATCGACAAAACGACGATAAATCACAGACGATGCTGCCAATATCTCAGCGGCAGTGAATTTACCTGCAGCTGCAGGATTAAACAATATTTCTACTTCTGCAAAACCATCATAGTAAGAAGGAGTAAACGGAGCAAAGCCAGCGTTGTTTGACGCACCAGATATGTGTAAAACGGGCGGTCCAAAAGCCTGTGGTCTGTTGTACATGTTACCTGATACATGTATTTGTCCAGGATTACTATCAGCAAAAGCACCAGCGGCATTCCTGATGTGTGATGGTGAAATCAAACTGACTATCATTTTATAGTTTTTACTAGCGTCTAGCACTTCACCAAAACTAGGAGAGTCGTCGTTAATCGAACGAATCGCAGTTAATTCGCCGTCTTCAAGAAAGAAGTCAATGCTTGCAGCAAAGAAGTTATTCGACGCGCGCTCATATAAAGTCTTGGCGTGGCTCGATGTTAATTCTGCAGCCAATCCTCTATTGCTTGTGCGAGCTGCCAAAACAGAACAAGTGTGCGGCTCATTATCATAAAGTGGTGTGTTCAGCATCAATGACGGATTTACAATCGCCTCGAAGGGCACCCGAACATTAAATCCAGAATTTACACCGTCACTTGTATTGGCAATACAATAACCAGGATGCTCTTGGCCTATTTCAACAAAATCTTTAAGAAGCCTCGCAAAGCCAGTATGATTATTTTCATGCCTTATCTCTCGAATTGTACCATTAATGGTCTCATTGATATAGTTTGGATAGTCTACAGCAATTCCAGATTTAACTGTGTTATACATAATCCCGGGTGCAAAGAATGGCGTTAAAAACATACGCCAATTTCTATTTTCTGCAATTGGTTGTGATGGATTAATATCATCCGGTCCATTATATAATCCATACCTAACAACCGGCTCATATGAAGAACTGAATAACTCTGCAAGTTGCTTTGTTCTCAACACTGGGTACGCGCCATCATAAGGCAAAAATCTCTTATATGCTTTACAAGTTAATGTGAGCTTACTCTCTTTTTGCCCGATATCCTCAGAGTCTTCTTTTACAATATCAAAATACTTCAAAAAGTCAGAGTGAGAATAGGTTGTATAGAAGTTACTATGAGAACTATTGAAGACACCAGCTGTGGCGCCTGTGATTTCGAACAAGCTATTACGATCCGCAAGAAAGTCGCCACTATTAGTTTCCATGAAAAATTCCATATGCTCACTGATTCTGAATTCTGGAACAAGTGCAAAATCTTTTCCTAGTCGCCTGATCGTTTCTCTATATGCACCATAATCAACAGTAAAAGGCTGTTTCCCTGCTTGTGTCGGAGCGTCCCAAGGCGATGCACCATTCAAATAAACAGACTGACCACCGAACGGATTGCCTCCTGCAAGATAACGTCTAGCATATGTTGCTGAAGCTGTCACTCTGTGAATTACTTCGTTTGTCCCATCAAAACTTGCTGTTACTAACGAATAATCATTTTGTAACTCACCTTCGCCGCGCTCACCAAAGTCAAAATTATCAACACCCCCAATGAGTTTCGAGGTCGTCGAATCATCACTCATATCCAAAGGCCAAATGCTTGATGTTGGAATGGTAATGCCTTGGGAGTTTGTTGCGTCAGTTTGCTGCCTTTGAACTCTTACTTGTCGCCAAGGAGCAAAGTCAAATACTTGACGCGCTCTAGTCTCAGCCAAGAACACATTCACATCTCTCGGAAATACTGTTTCACTGTAGACAACAAATTTGGTACCAGGTAACGAAGGCAGCCTGTCGTTTCTGATAAGATCAAAGATCTCTTCTTGTACTTGTCTTTGTTGGCATGAGCCCAGCCCCAATCTATCATTTAACTCTCTTGTAGCAAACTTACCTAGATTGTTCCCGTAAACAGATTGTATAAACACAGGATTGTCTTGTTCGATTTGGAATCCAAATAAGACAGGTTTGTATCTTGAAGAAACAGGAGCCTCTGTGAAATTCTTTATTGTTCGATCAGCAATTACTAAACCGGAACCATCGTTAGATCTGCCGTGCTGAATTTTCGTAGGCCACTCATAGTTTGAAATTGGCAGTGTGTTAGGCACGCCATTTCTCAGGTGCAACGATATTATGTTGTTCGCTCGATGAGCTCGCACAACAGGATGATACCCATTTCTAACTTGCTTCCAACTAGGATATTGATATGGGCCATTGTGATTCAGCAAATATGCATTGAATAATGATACAGAGCCTTCACCACCCAATGTAATAAAAGTCGTATTGGCTGCACCAGTTATTCCCAAGAAAGCATCCAAGCCCAAATGATTTTCAGAAGCTGTCACATAACTTACAACATGATGATTTAATCCAACAAAATCTGTATGCAACAAGTCTGCATTTGACGTATCAGCTTTGTCCTCACCAAAAGTTATTGTACCTGCGTTATTCACGGATACAAAATTGCTAGCGCTCACAAAAACAACACTATCTTGTAGCCATGAACCCGTGGAACTGCGTGGCACAGTCAAGTCTGTATCGAATCTGTTGTAATCACACTTAGAGGCTGTTGTAGAAGCAGATATCCAAGCATAATTCAAATCACTTTGAGGAATCTGATGTTGCACAAACCAATTGTCATATTTTCTTCTGCACACAGCGATAGGTGCACCAACACCATCATTTCCAACATTCCGTGGAACCCAACGAGCATTTCTGTTAGTTTTATGAAATGCAGCTGCTGTTTTATAGCCATCTTCTATTGGCGCTGCGCCAGAGCGAATGCCGAATCTTTCGCATCGCTCAGCCGATAACAAGTTAAGCGGCTGTCGAACACTCAAGTTCCTCAGGTTCAAACTATTAAAGCGAGAAAATTCTGCAGCCTCTATATCCAAACCGAATCCGCCTCGGTGGTCTCCTGCAGTCTCTGGGCCACCAGGAGCTGAGAATCTTTCAACTATGACATGCTTATGAGAATCCCTCGCTGGCTTCGCATATTCCAAAACCCCTGAGACATAAGATGACGAAACCAAACTTGCCGTCAATCCGCTTTGATTTACAAAATATCGGTTATTGATTGAGCGTCCCGAAGTCTGCACGATCTCATAATCATTGAAATAGTTTCCAAACGAACTTGAGATTCCAGGTGCACCTGGTGCTGGGAAGAACACGGAACTTGTGCTCCGCTTTTTGTTTTCCACATTTACAGCTTGCGCTAATTGATAAGCGCCAGAAGTTATGGGTTTGAATGCATTCCCAGAAACGATTGGGTTAATCCTA
Organism: Gammaproteobacteria bacterium; assembly: GCA_003354005.1. GTDB lineage: Bacteria > Pseudomonadota > Gammaproteobacteria > PIWD01 > PIWD01 > PIWD01. The sequence goes on from PIWD01000006.1 coordinate 32,202, forward strand.
TTCGCAAGAACTCGATATGACCTATTGAAATTCCTTAAAGCAAAAGTGCTGCCAGACACATTTGTGGTAGCAATTCTTCTTATTGTGTTTTTGTTCGCATTGACAAAGTTGCTTGAAGACAAAACAGTATTGTCGCGCTCAGCTCGTTGCTTCCACCACACAGGATTGAGCGATTGAGTCAACGGGATGGGAGCAGAGCCAGATTTCCAGCTATAGCCTAACTCACCAATTCCTGCAGCTGCAGCTTCCGGTGTGGTCGTCTTAAACTCCAAAGTCGGAAATTTGGTCCAATATTTATTTCGCTCAAGAACATGGCTTTCTATTACAGTTCTGATGTCTGATGCAAATCTAGCAGAAGCTGGTATCAACTGCTGCAACATTGTATTCAATGAACCATCAAACCATTTGTAATAATCAATGTACTTGTCAACATCGGGTGTATTTTGAACCCTCTCAAAGAACAAAGAGCGCAGTTTCCCTAATGCTTTATAGCTCTGCCGATAACGATTCACAGGATCGCCGATTAAGTTATTGAAATCAACAATTGTTGCAAAGAAATTCAGCATCTCCTCAGAAATCGTCTGATACATGCTCTTCTCAAAAGCGAAGAAATGACTGACAGGTCTAGTTTCTCTTGTAAACAAATCATCATCTTGCTTCAAGATATCAACCATATTATTACTGTTGACTGTCTCTGGAAGCTGTTGCTTTGCTACACTCAAAAATTCTGTCTTTACAACTGCAGTACTAGATGTCACAAAGAACTTGGCTAAACCAGGATGATTCCTTGTAAGACCCTCTGACAACAATCCGTAGCGTTCTGGTAGGACTGTTGAACCAGAAGAAAAATCAACTACATCAAATTGACCTCTAGAATCCGATGCTGTGACTGCGTTAAAGTCCCAATTCAAAGCTAGTGCATCAATCTTCGGAATTTCGTTTTGAGGTATACTCTTATGCAAAACACTGAAATTCTCAAATGGATATGACCTTCCAAAGTTCTGTGGGTTTCTAGCATGAGCTCTGAGTTCGGCATCTGTGAGATAATCTCGCCAGTGCATAAACGAAGAAACACGGGCATCAGAACTCTGCAACACAGAACCCGTATAATTTGTTCTGTGCGCCCCGATATAAAATCTGCGAGGTGTGTTGAAAAAGGCAGTTGCCCTATCTGCAGTCATGGCACCCGTTACAGTGAATTTATTTATTACCTCATCAAGTATTGTTTGAACGCCGTGAAACTCAACATTATATCCATTTGATAACGCACCGGAAGCGAAGTCACCAAAGGGATAATTTAATGGTCGCAACCTAACAGACAAATTCCAACGCTGATTATCGTACACATCCTGGAACAATGAGCTCGTCAATGTTGGAAAGTATCCACCAAGCGAACTTGTAAGAATAAATTTCACATTTGGAGATTCGACTTTGTCTCTAGCGGAGAACACCTGGAAACTAGATGAGTCTGGTTCTGCGACAAATGTATAATCTGTTGAGCAACTAAGTGCTGCGTGAGCGCCAAACAATGATGACGTCAAAAAGTCCGTTGAATAAAATACATTTGATGTTATATCTGGCTTTTTTGCAAACAACACAGAAGCTTCTGTCGTAAACGATAAGCCAGTATGACCATTCGAAGCAGCATCACTCAACAATGAGTTTTCACAAGGATAATCACTAGCGCCCGTTGATTGAAAAATCGTGGCACCAAAGTTACCAACCGTGTTGAAGTTAACGTATTTGTGTTTGATTACAGAATTACGAAAATTCTCCTTTAAATCATAATCTACATTGTTGCCATAAGCATTTAATTTTAAAATCTCATCATCAATTCCGAAACAACGAATAAGGTTTCTGAATGATTTCTCTGTCCCTTTGGTTTTAAAGATATAAACCAAATTGTTGTAAATGTTTTGATAAATTAAGTTCTTGACATTATATAATTTTTGTTCAAAATCTTTGTCTTCATTTCTGTTCGCGAGTTGCTCTAAGATTGTTGCATCCAGAAAAATCTCTGGTGCCAACAAACCATGAGATTCAAGCAATTTGTCTGCGAAAGGAAGAGGCTTCTTCCCAAAACTATCATACTGAATTTTCTTTAATTTTGGCAAAGCCTCAATTTGCAGAAATAATGTATCAAAGTAGCTTGCAATGATTTGAGATAATTCCCACAGTAAGTTTTTATTCTTGCGACGATCTTCATCTCTTATCCAATCTGGAAATGAATTATAGATGGCGGCATTGTTCTCATTGTCATAAAAACTGCCTGTTGTTTTCAAAGCGAGAATCTTACTTTGCACATCCGGATGGAATTCGTACATTATTGGATCTGCAAACTCTGTAACACTCGCAGAAGAAGAAATCATTGCCGAGCTGCCTGTTCCTACTTCACGAGCATTTGCATTATATCCAGTCCAATCCCCATTAGACAAACGCCCAGCATAGTCCAACACGACACTATCAACTGAAGAGGTGCCCGTGATGCCTTCGTTAAACTTGTAATATACACCCAGCTCTGTATTAGATTTATCTGTATTGGTGCCACCAGCAACTTGTGTGAACCAATGTCGGCCAATCTCACGAGAGGTTCTCGCCACCTTCCAAAATCTAAATTCGTCCATGGAAGCTGACAATTTACCATAACTAAGATTTGCGGCTGTGCTGTCGAATGTATTGCCAGAAGGTGTTGTGATCAGTGATCCGATAGTGGCCACCATCGGGTGATTAACTGCAGCGACAGTTGAGCCACTATTGAAAGAATGATTCAAGTTCCCATCAATGTAAAATTTAACATCAATGCCAGAAGCAACAGGCAAAACAGAGACAGCATAATGATGCCAAGCATTGTCAGCGATCGATGCGGTTGTTACATTTTGGTCCCCGACACTGACCTGGGCGAACCCTGCTGTGCCTGACATATACGTCAAATAGAAAGGACTTGGATCACCATTTGATGTTGAGTTCCCAGAAAGCTCAAGGGTCATTCTGGCATAATCGTGCGATGACGAAACTGCACCAGTTACCCAAGCATCAAAAATTACTTCATATTCTGAAGATGCGAAAGGAACAAACGCAGCTTTTTTTAACCAAAACTCAACTGTGTTCCCCTCTGTTCCGTTAAGCTTCAGATTTGATTCACGGCTAGATGCTGTGTGATAAATATTGTCAACATGCGGACCACCTTTGACAAAGATATACTCAGGCAAAGAAGAGGTCCCATAACCCGACACCTTAGAACCAGCGCTACCCCAACCTTGAGCTGAAAATCTCACATAACCATGTGTGCGAGGATACTCATTCTCAAAAATGTACAAATCAAGGCCACGAGAATTGTTGAACCACTCAGTTCGTTCCTTCGAAGAACCATCATACGGAAATGTTTGAAAAACCCTTCTTAGTGAATCTTCATAGTATTTTTCTGCTGATCCGAACTTCGCAAAATTCTTTGGGTCCGAATAGTCAAGCTTTGGCAGAAACCTTGTTTTTTCCTTGACAAATTCATTCACATAGCCTTCTGATTCAATTTCCTTGGCCAGAGTCTGCATCGCGGATGACTCAAGGATTTTGCCAGATTTTTCTCGATTAAATAGATCTTTTAGAGACATAAATTATTCCACACGAAACTTGAATTTTTGCGGAAGGTTCTGATACGAACCATGGTCGTTATACAGAAAACTCAGCTCATACATAAAGCCAGTCTTCAATAAAGCCATATCCAAATCAAAATAATTTCCCTCTTTATCGTATGATAATTTGGTTTGAAGATCACTGCCTGTTCCAAATCCAATAACTTCCAAGCCATCCGAAACCCTTTCAAGTCTCCAATAGACATTTCTTATTGTACTAACAGGCGCAGATGTTTTAGCTCTTGTATAAATGGTCGGGTTCCAATTCTTCTTTCTAGTATATAAACGAAACCGAGCAGTGCCTGGCTTATTATACACTGGTTGCAAGTTCGTAATGTTTGACACATACTCCGGGTGAGGATCCCACTGGGAGCTGGAGAAAGCTATTGGTGCAAACGAACCTGTAAAATATGTTGTTGAACCACTGAACCATCTATCATAGACAGTGCTAGCAGTTGTTTGAATAGCGAATGAGGCAGAATAAATTCCTGTCTTAACCCAACCGCCTGTGACCGGATTGTTCGGAGTCACAGTTGTAATATCTTCGCCGTCACTAGCAGAATTATACATCCTAACAAAAATAGGACCGCCGGCAACTCCTGGAATATCAGTCAAAACTCCACGAACAGAATTATACATATAGATTTTATTTAAGTTCCCCGCTGCAGTTACTGCTGAGCTACTGAGAAACACATCAGACCTATCATCTAGCACTGAATCGTTCCACCTTGCTTCTATCACTGGTCGTTTGAAGAAAAACTCCGAACCACGTCCAAAGAACTTCTTTGTGTAAAAAGAGCCGCTTGTTGTTCCATCTTCGAAGCTGCCAGACATAAAAACACCAACACCGTGATTTTGCCTCTGCTCATCAGTAGCACGTTCACCGCCGATCCACTCTTCTACCAAGGCTGTAATGTTGAGTTCCACATTCTCAGGACCATCAGCGAATGTATAGGAATATTGTTTTAAGCTGTTGCCGGACACATGAACCACATCATGATAATCTCCACCCTCTGTTGTCCATACGACTGAGTCAGTTGCGTTAAACCAATTTGTTGTGGTTTCATCAGAATATTGTTCCATATCAAGACCCCAACCTTCAGTCCAAGATCGAGAGATTGGAATGACACTAACTGTGAAATTCCTTGGCACTGTTTGACCATGGCGCGCGTTGTACATCCTCAAAAAGAAACTTACGCTGCCCGAGTTTGGAATTGTGCTTGCAACACGATCTGTATCGATCGTATCTGTGTTAAATTTTATTAGTATCCTGCTTCGTTCGACCGATGCTGTATTTGCTTGTGCCCAAATAGAAAACGTTTCAAGAATATCAGATTGACCCATGTTACCAGATGTGCCGCGAGCAACCAAATTTGATTTGTAAGCGTTGCTTATTGTTGAGTCTTTGGAGGCATAATATCTCTTAATAGCCATTATTTCACAGTACCTTTCAAATCTACCAACGGGAACCGAATTTCAAAAATTGAATTCTTTGGAACTCTCACAACACGACCGTCCGCCGATGTGTTATCTTCAATGTCGTAATTTATGTCAGAGTAACTATTTCCTGTTTTGTTCACAATTTTAACGTCTACAACATCTACTATACCGTCTACATCACGAAGTGCTTTAAAAACATCTGTTACAAAAAATGATTCACCAACGTCCTTTAAAATCTTAAACTCATCAATCAGAGCCAACACTGCATCATTGAGGATATTAAATTTGTTTGTCTTTCGTTCACCAACCACAATAAATTCAACCCCAATGTTAATGATCTTAGCATCAATTATATCAATAGTATCATTGATCATACGAACATTGTTCAACCACACACGCAGGTTTTCTTTGATTGCTTGATTGGCAGACACCAAATTTCCATTTAAATCTTCTGACAAAATGTATAAATTCAAGTTGCGCTTAAATGAGTCATCATCCTGCATGATTGCACAACGCTTTATTTTACCAAACTTCGAAGGCATCGAATACACAGCATTAACATAATCTTGTTTTGTCACAGCGCGATTTTGTGCTGCAAATGCGTCCTTTGCTAAAATCTTGATTTCTTCTGTGCTTGGGAGACTTATGTCACCTACGATCTTTTCTTCATTGTTGACTTCTAAAGTCCCCAAAACAAAATTAACCAAATCCTGCCTTTGATTTACCGCATCCAAACTGTCATTAAACGCCATAAGCGGTGTCACCACGTTCTTTATAGCACCGACACCAGCATTTACGTTCTCTTCAGTATTTTGTCTGTACACAATTCTCAAACTAGTATTCGCTGGCGTAACACCGAACTTGGATGTTGAAACTAACTTTGTTGGATCGAAAGCTGGATCAGTCACATGACTTCTGCCATGCTGTTTTAAAACAACACTCGACGGGTCTACAACCGAATCTGTTGTTAGTTCCGATTCTGAACCATACCCAAACTGTAAAAACGTTGCGCCCTGCTCCTGCTCCACCACGAACCGCCTTGGCGCCGGCGAAGCTTTGAGCAAACTCGGCACTGTATCACTGCTATTTTCTGTTCTGTTTGTGATCTCTTTGAAGATTATATTCTGCGATAAATAATCTACCTCAAAGTACTCGTTGCCTTCTGAATCTACAACTGATACTATCTCTGTTATGTTATTTCCTTGTATCTCTAGCTTTAAAAATCTCTCAAATGCCCCAACTGTTACAATCGTTTCAACCAACTCCCCAGAAACAACTTGACCTTGTGCTTTTATCGCAAAATACGTAGGTGCACCAGTCTCAGCATTAACTCTTGCTACAACCACTTCGTTTGAACCGTCTGAAAAGTTCAAATCCTCAGTCAAAGTAAATAATGCTCCCGAGTCAGCTGAAAACTTTGAACCCTTCAGTAAGGTTGGAATGTAATCCGTGTCTGGGCCAATGCCTGTTGTCAATGCTGGGACTAAAACAAAAAATGTGCAAGTTCCAAAAGACGAAGGTGCATTCTGGAATCTGAAACCTGATTGTTTCGCATGCATTACGACATTGTTGAATTCTACGGCTGTATCTGCAAAACTTTCATTTGCTTGATAATCAAGATAAAAAGATAGAATATCCCCGACATAAGCGACAGTATCAAGCATCAGCGACCCAAAGCCCGCCTCGTTAAAGTCTTTGTATGTATCGGGATAATATCTTCTTGCGTACTCAACCAAATCATTACGAATTGTAGAAAAATCACGAGAAGTATATTTGATTGACGGCGTATTCTTGGCCATTTTTGTTCCTCGTTAGTATCTCACTAATTAGAGGAAAGTGTCTGATTCAGGAACTGTTATGTTAAGGACTTCATCTTGGCTAAGTGGGAGAATTAAATACTTTATTCTTAGGCCAAAGGCATTCTCTCGGTTGATAGAATCGAAGACTGCATCATCGGGACCAATTGCTACATCTGTCACCTCTATAAAGGGCATATATTTATTAACTTGCGAATGAATTCTTGCAGATAATGCAGAGTGCGTTATGGTTGTATTCGGTTCATGAAGAAATGCCATGATACCAACACCAAAATCAGGATCCATCATTCTCTCCCCAGGTGATGTCAAAATCAGATTTTTTAAGTTCTGTTGTATTGTATCCTCAAGTGTCTTATTGAGCTTATAAACACCATCAACATCGTCAATAACCAAAGGTAATTTAACACTTACACCAGACATTATTCATCCTCCTCACACACAGGCTTTTCAGTTTCAAGTGGCTCTTCTTCTCCTGTTCTGCAGACCCGCTTGGTAAGCTCACCAGATAATTCGGGGACAGAGAGCGATGCCATTCCCATTGGCCCCAAGAAATTATCATAATCACCATTTCTGAAGTGTTCGAACACCCTGGGAATATCCGGGAATCCTGTTGGCCAACCCGTTGCAAGCGCATACCCAATATCATAAGGTAAAGCTGTACTAATTGGTCTTATTTTACAACTTGAATCATCTTTGAGTTTAGAATGTGCGACAGATTCCCATGTCAAACTATCAATTTGATCTGCATCATACATTTCTTTCATCTGCTTGTAAGCCGGGTCTGTTCCTTTGCCAATACCTCGAACCATTGTATAGACCGCCCTTTCAGCCATCTTGGGTAATTGGAAAAAGAAGTCTTCCAGAATCCCTCCTAGCTCTCCCATCAAATCTGAATTTGGCCCTTCTGTTGTCATGCTGTTATTCATAGCTCGGGCCAATTCATCATTCGCTGCGTCAACTGGTGTTGAGCCAAAAGGTTTTGTATCTTGTAAGATTGTCGACAGTCTTTTTATAGTCAACTTTGTCGCTCCGAATATATTATCAAGCGACGTATTCGAACTAAACGCGACTATGCTATATGTTGATAACAAACTAACCAATCGATCAATGGGAAACACAAACTCCACTAGGAACCTTGTGTCCTCAGACGCAAAAAGGTTATTCATAAGTCTTGGTCTATAACATTGCTCCCAAGTGTTATCAAGATTTGTAAAATCAATTTCTCTTGTATCATGCTCAATTTGAACCAATGGTATAGAATAATAAGTTTTCTCGCCGCCTGGGTCTCTGACAAAAGCTTTCTCACGCAAAGACATCTGCTGGATTCCTTCAGATTCTATATTATGATTCACATAACTATTGAAACCTGTCTTTGACGGCATATAATACACCAACCTCAATCCAAATTTGAGATTTTCGGAATCAAAAATATCTCTTCGTCGTCCTGCTTCATCCAAACGCTCTTGTGCCAATGCAAGCTGATCTGCAAATGTAAACTGCCTATGCAAACCAATCTGTCTGTTTACCACTCTTTCTGATGCCAATCTATAATTCGCAAATAATGCTTCATTGATTTCAAATGTCATAAAGGCTTCGGCGCCACCTTCGTTAACAACAATAGAGTTTCGTCTGAAAGCTGGTGCATTCTCCATAAAATTTTGAACTGTTGTTAATCCTGGGACTGTCGCGCCGTTCAATCTTTTCACATAAGACGACTCAGAACCTTTAAATTGTACACGCTCTGCGGCGTTCGCAGGAGAGACTAAGTTCAATTGAGGAATCGGCAATCTTTCTAGACGAACAAATTCTTCAGCTGGCTCACCAGGTATTGGTTCTGTTCGGACTCTGCCCTTTAATATTCTTCTAACCTTCCTATAATTTGCATGTGGTGGCAAACTCCTAAAGAGCCACGTTGGATCATCATTGAAAACAGCACCGTTTGTAAGAAATTCATCTGAATCGCCGAGCACACCTGCTCTTTGGTCTGTGTCTGCGTCATACCAATTTACATATTCAGAATAAGTCCATGTATGAAATGTAGTTTGGATGACTTCTTCTAACCTAGAAATTCCCAACCTTTCTAGTGATGAGAAGAAGTCATCTTCAGTCAAACCAATGGCGATATTTGATGGTTGACCATCACTATCAAAATCAGAAACGTTATTCAACAAATCATCAATATCCGACTCGTTAAATGTTGTTTCGTCTATTATCAACGCAAAATAGTCAGTTCGTTCGTTCGGGCGGATCTCTGGTGCTGTCCTTATCCTCGTTCTCTCTACATCATTCCATGTATCTTGTAACTGCACATCTTCGATTGGGGGAGCTGGCTGGCCTTCTCTCGGAAGCGCCTCGACTCGCCCAACAAATTTTTGTTGATCATCCAAAGTAAACTTTCTTCCAAGATTCTCGTGATCCAACGTTTCCGAAACAAGAAAAAATTCATCCATTGTTTTTCGTACGACAAATTTAACATGCAACGCTGGCGCGGGCTCAAACTGCAAACCACCCACTTGGTGTGCAACATTAAGAAACTCTTGAAGTTCAGGAATCGAAACAACACCTTTCAGCTCTTCTGGCGCATCGACTGTTGGATTTACTCTAAGATATTTCTCCAACAGAAAACCACCCTTCTCTCTTAGTTGATTGATTTTACCCACAGGAATTAACCGTTCACGAGCGTTAGGCACAAAGATCCTTTGCGGGTCAGTATGTACGTGCCTTGGCTGGCCAAGCATTCCAAACTTTGGAAACTTCATCCCCGAACCGAAAATCAAGTCAGATTGCTCTGGCAACTTGACCAGTTCTTCTTGAATCATCTTCGTTAAAGCGATAAAGCCATCATTCCTGTTTTGACTACCAATAAACCGAAGAGCTTCTGTCTTTACCACATTTTGCACAAAATCTATTCCAAGCTCTTTGTTCATGCGACGTACAATGTCTTTAAGTAAAAATTGAAGGACAAATTCCTCCTTCGCTATCGCGCGAACACTAAATTGTGAAAATGGGAAAATGCCCTTCAAGACAAATTCTAAGACATAAAGCCTAACCAAAATCTTCACAGCGGATGTTAACGTCGCATTCTCCATCGGGCTCATTTTAGAAAAGTCTCTATTTTGTGGTTGATTCTCTGGCAAACATTGAGCCTTGTCTTGCTCCTCTTTTACTTCCTTTTTGATTTCCTCCATGTTGAGCAAACCTGGATTCTTTTTGAAGCAATTTGTTTCTGGGATGAATATGTTCTCTGACTTCAGACGCTTATCCAAATTTGATAGATTGCTTGGATCAAAGAATGGAGACTCGACGATCAAAGTGTTTATAGATTCAATCAACCCTTTCTCTACATCAAGGTATCCAACCTGCTCAATATATTCTCTAAGCGGATTTGACAAGAAATTTATCAATGGCCCGCTCGATGCTTCATATTGAGCTGCTGTTGTAATCCAATTCTTTACAATAAAATCAGCAAAAGTCTCCGGGCGCACGAAGCCATCTGATATTTGAAATTCAGATAACTTTTCTTCCCATGTTAAATCTTCACAAAATCTAAACTCATCAGCGCGAGTTCTAACAAAGTCATTATCTATTATGACAGTATATTCATCTTTATTTCTATTTGCAAACTCTGTATACCGAACGAACAAATCTCTGTCTTGTAATGGAATATTAAACAACCAATTCACCAAAGATTCGTTTAAAGCATTATTAACAAAATTTGATTCTGTCTCATGAAATTTTCTTATGGTTGGTGCTACCTGAGTGGACACCCTTTGCGCCTCATTCGACATTATTGATTCACGCAAAGACTGGATCGCAGAAATGGCGTCGTCTAATACTTCAGTTCTTTCATCCTCGTTTGAGAGATTTAATAAAGTTTCTTCTGCCATGTCCAATTGCAAACCAGCTGTCGGATCATGCTCTGCATCCCGAGGAATTGACATCTCTTCTGGTGTTTGTTCCATGGTCCTATCTAGAATTGGACCCTCAAGGTTTTTTGCTACAATTTCAAAAAGTGCCGGGACATATCCTGCTACATCTGAGTCAAAAGCTATTTCAACACCTTGGAAGATTACATCTACCACTTGCTGGGTCATGTTGCTCAAGGATGGCTCAGTGGTCATATCGAACAAAGCGCCAGTGTCCCCGCACCCCACAAGCGGCGGCGTTAACTTAACAAGAGGGTTCTCAGTCTGCAAAGCCGTCAGCGCCTGTACTCTAACTTCCGCAGCTGCTTGGGCGTTTATGATCTCTTGTGCAACTTGAGCTGGCGAAGCTGTCCCGTCTAACAATGCACCCCTTAAATCAATCTCTCTGTTGGGACACAAATCTCTTTGTTGTACAATTGGAGGAAGTTGCGATATTCTTTCGCAAACACCAGGATCCAACAAACTGCCAAGGTTCTCAAAAAAAGATGTAATCGTAGCATCGTCTGACAGAATTGGGGCCAATTGCGGTTGCCTACTAAAAACCATCTGTTTTACGATTGTCAAAGAATCAGGTAGCGGCTCTCCATTTAATAAAGCACAGAGCTCTGCTGGAAGCATTACACGAGATATATCTTCGAATAAAGCACTTATTGCTGCCGTATCAACCTCACCTCGCGCTACACCAAAGTCCTCCATGGCTTGGATGGCTTTTCTTTGGTCCTCGGCGACCTCAGCCGCCTCTATTAATCTAGGCTGTCTATCATCGTCCAAGAAGTCTTTGATAGAGTTGGAGCCATATAATAAAGCGTCAAATAAATCCTGGCAATCTGGAAAAGTAATCATATCCAAGATCTTGCGAACAAGCCCGCACAAAAATCTTATAATGATCTCAAACAAGTTGATCTCAAGCAATGGTATGATAAATTGGAGTATGTCGAATGTTGGAAATTTTGGTAACGTAGGCAATACAAAGTTTAGATTCCAATCGAAAATAAAAGGAAAACCAATACAACCTGCGTATTCACAGAAAAGTGACTTTAAGTCAAATTTGTTTAAAACCTCATTAAAAAGCTCTTCAAGGGTGCATAGCTCACCCAGTGGTAATAAATCTGCAGCATTGTATGTCTTCGTTCTTGCGCTTATAAAAGTTCCATTCTTTATTTTATTGTCAAGAATCAATAGCCCTTCGCGAATTCTATCTGTTGAGTTTTTGATTGGACCCATCAGCTCTATCCTACGAGTCAACTTATTTCTTTTTGGAGGTGCGCTGGGTTTTATGGAAGGAACCGGAAACGTATATTTCGTTACAAATTTAATTGCTGGCGAAGATGCTTGCTTTGCTAACCCAAAAGGTCCTGTTAAAAGATCACATGCGTCACTCTCGTTTGTTTCTTTAAGCATATCTTCAAGATAAAAGAAATAGCCCATTGTCCTTGGTGAATCAAAAGGAAACCTTCCGCGAGGTCTCTCCTCAAAAGTTTCAACTGCGACACCTAATGTTGTTGGCGCCCCCTGGTTAACTTGCCCTTGTACAAAACCACCAGGGTTGAGTCCAGCTCCAGCAGGTTGGATCATGTCAATCTTTTCTATCTTAAGACCACTGACGATTCCCCTTTCATCTTGAAGTTCAGAAAAACGAATATCCAACTCATCACCGAACACACCCTCTCTAAGCTGAAACCCATTTCTTCCAAGAAACACTGCTATTGCAGGAATCAGTTCGCGTAAATTCTTTGCCTCTCGCTCAAGATCAAGTGGTGGCACAAATCGTCCGCCATCACGTTCCCAAGCTTTTATATCCTCGTTATAAGTTTCAAGCTGTACAGCAACTGCTTCAATGTCCTTACGCAAAGTTCGAGTTTCATACCTTCTATTTGCTGGGAAAGATGTTCTTACTCTTTGTTGTGCTATATCTGCTCTGGCGGCTGTAGCATTTGCGTTCCCTTGCCGGAAAGCTCGCAAAGCACTCTGCTCTTTCGTTTGAGCCCAAATATTGCGGCCAAGTTGCTTGGCAGTCCGTTCTCTATTCCGCCAAGCCTCCGCAGCTTTCTTTTTACCTTCCTCCACAGCTCCTTCTATATCTGCTTCGAAATCCCTTTCAAGGAATTCGTCAACAGCTTCATAAATCTCTTTTCCTTTTTCATATATCTCTTCAGCTGTTTCGATAGCTTGAAAGATCGATATACCTCCTTTTGGAACCAAATCAAACTTATCTTTATCTACATGAATCTCTGAAATATATTGAGCTTCTGGTCTGGCTGTTGGGCTGTGATATAATTTCCACTCAACGAAGAGGCCACCTCCAAACTGTGCAGGATCAATCTCTGCAATATATGCATGACCAATCAATCTGTTTTGAAGATCTGGATTTAATTCTTCAAATTGAATCTCATATTCTCGACCTGATACATCTGGAGGCGGTTCATTCGGATTTATAATTCCCCCTGCTTGAACAATTGATTTTCGGACTTCTTGCTCTTCCAGATCTTCAGTTAACTCTGTTCTAGGATCAATTGTAACGTTTACTTTTTGATTTTGAGGGAGCATGTTCCCATAGGCAGCTTGATGCTCTGAATTTTCACCATCAAGCTCCCAATGCTCTTCTTTGTTGAAATGTCTGAATATTTTTTGTAATGCAGCTTGAATTTCTTTTGCTTTCTGCGTGCTGTTTGCAATTGGTGGTCTAACCTGCGCAGTAAACTCAGAAGCAATATAGACTATGTATTTTTCTCCGCCCGCGTGCAAGAAAGGCGGCACACGAAGCTTTGGGTCAGGATTTGCAAATTGCTGTAAGGCTTGACGTTCTGACACAGGTTCGCCGAAGCGATTACCTTTCGTATCCTCAATTCCTTGCAAAATCAATGAAACTGAGCGCCTTAAGCCCTGCGCGAGCATGACTTGAAGTGTTGGGTCCCCTACACGTCCTAACTCCTCGCCGAAAGAAGATTCTAACAGATTTTCGTCATCAATTCCGATGTCAATCAGAATTTCCTCGAAATCCCCAGCTTGAGCTATAGCATCAATGTTGTTCTGTTGATAAGCTTCCAGAGCCCTGCGCATATTCTGGTTGAAAACATTCCCGCCTTGAGTGCCCAGTCCCAAGAAATCCTTTATAGCTAAAACATCATTGCCTTGATTGCTTTGAACAATTGGTGTATCAAAAGTTATGGATCTGGTTATATCCTTGCGGACATCTAGCTGTTCGCCAGTTTCCGGATCTGTTTCTATAATTCTTGCATTTACAGTAGCTTCTATTGTTTGGCTCATAGTATTAGTTTACGTTGTTGAATTTGCTATTGATGTAGTTGGGTCCAGCAATAGATAGAAATTGTGTTCTGAATCCTGCGAGATTAAATTTAGTAAACATCATTGATGTTTGCACCTTAACCAGTTGATCAATCAGCGCCTTCATCGCGACAGCAGAAACAATTGGAGAAGGTGTCGTTGGTGCTGCGAAGAATGGTGAAGCATGGAAATGATAAGCTAAAGCAATATTCATCTCCATTTGTGACAATAGAAATTTGTGTGTAAATCCTATCGTATTATCCAACAAGTTTGTTATTTCGAGCAATGCAGCTACGAGGTTGTCTCCCTTAACTATTGGCTGTAATTCTGTATCGTCGTTACCAGCAATAATATCGACACCAGTCTTCGCTATTACTGTACCACCTTGCGAGTTGATGCTATCAGTTCCTGTGACCAACTTTATACCTTCCCGCGCGATGATACGAATTCCATCTGCTTTCAAAGCAACAGCCGATCTTGGATTAACTTCAAAACCTGGCGAGCCAACGCGGCCAGCTGCTAAATTGAAAGCCATATCAATATCTGTTTTTTGGCTGATGTATATCCTTGCTGCATCTGTCAACTTTCCATAACGCGGGTCATCTTCTACATTAAAAATTGGATCCACACTCATTTTAGATCCATTTTCATCGACAGCTATAGGAGAGGGTGCCATTCGGCCAACAACAATATCGATAGATGCTGCTTGCGTGTTGCCAAGACCACCGTAACCTGTTGCGGAGTTGCCAACACGATCTCGCCCTAAAACAATCCAAGAATTGTTATCGTTTTTAATAACTTTTTCTGAAGGCGTTCGAACGAAGTCTGGCACCGGCTCAAGCCGCTTGTCACCACTTATGCCACTAAGTTTAAGTTTTTCTTCATCTGATAGATCAGCCCAAGTATCCAATTGTTCTTGGCTTAAACCAGTTAAATCTATCGCCTTTTTTGTTATAATAGCCATTAATCTAGCGCCCCTTGGTGCCCATCGTCTCCAGGGCTTTGTGCCTGCTCTTTTGGCGATCCAAAAAACGCTTCAGGATTCAACGCTTCGCCCTTTTTACCGACTCTTTTCTTGTTATTTCTTATTTCAAAATGCACGTGTGTCCTCGAAACTATAATCGCTGTACGACCAACCCTCCCAATTAACTGACCCTGTTTAACAAACTGGCCACTCTTAACAAATATTTCTTGTAAATGCATATATCTAGACTCAAACTTATTATCATGTTGAATCAGAATCCACATACCTGCACGATAGCCGCCAGAAGCTTTATCAGAGATTTGTTCAGCTTCCTTGTCAGAAACTTCCTTTCGCCGTTCCGGCAGCCCCCTTCTGTTTTTGAAATAAAGCTTGCTTGCTGGATTTTTCCTCAACCAACGGTCCAAAGTTACAGCCTTAACAACAATACCATCCGCAGCAGCCACTACGGGTTCGCCAGCGGATGCAACAATATCTACCCCTTCGTGGGTACCACCTCTTGTCAGAAACTTTGAGCCGATGCCTCCGCCGGGAACGGGATTCATAAAAGGTGGTGGCGCACTAGGGTCTCCTGTGTTCACCTTCGACGCCAGAACCAGTGAATTAGCCAGACTAGCCAAAGTTTGCTTAGGATTACGAGATTTAGTAATTCTCCTGTCTCCACTTAACTGACTCATTATAGCTACACGGCTCATGCGCGCGCCACGGAAATCAAAAAAATCACCAAGAACATTTTTGACTTTTCTTTTAAACGCCGTCTTGGCAGAAGTCTCATCAAAAACTGTGCTTATTGATTGCCTTGAGACAACTCCTTTGAAAATGCCGTCTCTTAAATTCTCCTTATCTAAGAACTCCACCAAACAGATGTCTCCAATGTTTGGTTCCTCTTCCACCGAATTCATTGGAGCATAGAACTCTGAATATCTTTCTATCCTTAAATGGTCTGCTTCGTCTGAACCATCCGCCAATCTTGTTGGAACTGGCAGATGCGAATGAATATTATCTACCGCAGCCCACACACGCAGATATGTTTGAGTCGATAATTGCCCTTGCTGATCATAGAAATGCTTTAGCACATATTTTGGCGCAACACCCGGGAGGTGATCCACCCTGAGAACAAACGCTCGGAATTCACCAATGTTAGCCAGCGTATCTTGCCTGTATGAATCCTCAATGACTCTCAAGGTTTGTGAAAACAAATCCACCCCGTTTGAAACACCGGGACGGCTTGTCGTTACTGACAATCGCTTCCTAAAAGATGATTTTGCGATGGGGTTAATGGAGCCTGGCTCCATGAATGGTTCAAGTGGATTCGTCGCCATTGGTCGCCTCAACCTCAGTGGAAGGAACTAATGCTTCGTCTTGTTGTCTTTGCTCGTCAATCTCACTTTGCAGTGTGTTAAAAATATCCTCATAGCCATCAGAAGATAGTCCACCACCTTCCTCTGACTGCTGCTTTTGAACAATTGAAGCTATTTTAACCAACTGTTCATTTGATCTCTGCAGAGTTTCTAAATACTTAGCTGCTATGGGGCCAAGCTGCACGTGCGCTTCGGGCTCTTCTTTTATATTTGTCATGACGCCCGCGAGCAACTCGATAGCACGCTTGCGATCTTTCTCTATATTCTCCGAAGCTTGATTGATATAGCCTTCAAAATCTTCCATAACATAATTAGAGAAATGCAATTATTCTCCAGTTGTGTTCCATTTTTCACGGAATGCACCATAGCGGACCTTGATTCTCTTTAAGCTGGTCACTATCTGTTTTGTATTAAGTTTTGTTATCTCTCGCAAATAAAGATATACAGCCTTTTTATTGAAAATTTCAATGTCATCTCGGCTTTTCAGCAAAATACGTATTGCTTCTATCACCTTCTTGTCATTCTCTCTAATACTTTCTTCTTCCCACTTATCAATTTCCCACAACAGAGATTCTAAGAATTCTTTTTGGTCCCTTTCTTCATAATATATGTTTTTGTCTGTTACAAGCTTCTCGTGGTCACCTTCTTTAATGAAATCAGTGTAACTAATTTCCCTTTTTAGCTTCTTTGCATTATCTTTTTGTTTGTGTGAAAACCAATTGATTGTAACCCTCGTAAAATACGAATAAGCTTTATACCCTCTTGTCGGGTCAAATTTATCTAGCACGGCCATTAAGTCACCGCGGCATATTTCCTTTAAAATATCAACATTTGGCAATAAGGAGAATTTGTATGTATAAACAATTTTCTCAATGAGCTCATTAAAAACAGGACCTATAATCTCTTTATAAAGTTTTGTTTTTTCTTCGTTGCAATCTGCTGTTGTATATTGCAAAATAGCTTTTTCATGAACTTCAGTAAAATAATATCTCTTTGTCTTACTGCCGGCTTTCTTCTTTCTGCCTGGATATCGCTGCTTCTTCATCTATTTCCTTTATCATTGGCTCTAAACTCTCTGCAAAATCCCCTACAAAGCCCAAGGTCTCTCGTGTATGATTCATGAGCGCACGAAGGGTCTCATCACCATGGAACATTTCTAGGTCGTATATCTTCTCTAAGTGTCCATAATATTCTTCAAGTCGTTCAACAAGCATAGTTAAAAAACTAATAATATCTGAATACCTCATTTCTAACTTGTCAGCAACACGATCGAGCCCTGCTTCTGCTATTGCAAAACTTTGTTGAATTTTTGTTACTTCGGCATGCAACTCATCGATCTCCTTGAGAACTACATGATAATTGTTTTGGCTAGTGTGCCGCGACCAGAAGATCGCAAGAACAATAAAAACCAAAAAACTAATCGCTATATACTCAAACATCTATGTCACCTCTGACTTCTTTTTTTTGTTGTCGCAACTCTTCTTTCACTTCTTTTATATAAGCATCAACCAATGCGCCGGGCTTGGCTGTTACTGACGCTGCAGTCTGTGCTGCAAGCGAAATAGGAATTGTTAGCATCTTCCTAACTGCTTCTTTGCACGCAGGGCACTCTTCTAGTCTATCGTCAATTCCGTGTGTAACCTGTATGGCGTCTTCACATTCGCCGAGGCATCTATAAGCATACCGTGGCATTAGTTAACCGTCTGACTCTCTAAATTTGTTGCTTGAAGAATTGGTGCGTTTAATACAACAAGCTCATCTTTGTTAGCGTCCACCGCCAAATCAAAATCAAGCAACAATTGTGTTATATCAATTTGTTCCTGTATACCTTTCTGTAAAACCATCATTATGGCCCCGACTGCCTGTGCACTAAGCTTCATCATTACTTTCTCCTTTTGATACGTAATATCTATTAAAAAACTGACTTGCGGTTATGGCTCGGTCATCTATGAATAAATCATAAACCGGCTTTCCATGAATTAAGTCGTGATATTTCACTCCCCACTTCTGAAATTGCATTATTGTGATATGCTCATCACCAGTAGCTCGAGCTGTATAATATGTTATCCGATAATGTCCAGTGTCGTATAAAGTATTTATCACATCTATGTTTTGTTTTATTGGCTCACTTTCATAATAGAAAGGCTCTCCTGGAGTTTCATGAGCCGTGGAGTTACATATTGTCCCATCTATGTCTACAAATAAATTCATTCCTTCTCTCTTCGCATTTCCCCAATGCGCTTGTTTGTTTTTCGAACCTCTTTAAGTAGTTCCGGCTCATAACCTACTGACTTTGCTGACATTATTAAAGCGCTAAGATCTTTCGGAAGACATTTACCACCAAAGGGTTCTTTGCTTCCTTCGAACACAGCTGTGTGCATGGGATTCAATCTGGGATCTGCGAGCCAAAGTTCTCGGACTTCATTGTAATCTTCTCCGTGGGCATCACAAATTTCCTTTATCTCATGCGAAAAAGCTATCTTTGTAGCATAAAACGTATTCTCTGCATACTTCGCGAGTTCAG
>PIWD01000063.1 GCA_003354005.1 Gammaproteobacteria bacterium
TTGTTGGCTGACTGCCTAGATATGCTGCGTTGCAGATTGATTAGCTTTGCTCAAATAAAAAATAATATTTCCAATTTTTGCGATATTAAATAAATATTAAATAATAAATAAATAATATTTTAACTTTTTTCAATATTAAATAAATAATAAAATATTAAATAAATATTATCCCCGGCTTGCAATACATCTAGGAATTTGATATTATTTATTTATTATTTAATATTTATTTAATATTTTATTATTTATTTAATATTTTCAATTTTTGGAGGTTTTTCATGCAAAATATCAGTATTTCAATGGACAAAAAGCTTGTAGAAAAAGTTCAAGCAAGCGCATCAAGAAACAATATGAATGTTTCAAAATATATACGTTTTCTGCTGGAGCAAGATTTTGTTGTAGAAGAAGGAAAAAGATCGAATGAAGAAATAGAAAAATTGTTAAAAAGATCGTTTGAGAAAACTAAAAAAATTGATGAATTTTCTCTGAAAATGTTGTTTGAAACTCGGCTTTTGGCTCGCTATATCGTGACAAAATTAGATGATAATAGCGACGAAAATCTAGGAGAAATCATGAAAAAAGCAGCAGAGCTTTCAAAAGATTTTTTGAATAGTTGAAAGAAAAATTGGCCTCAATGAGGCTTCGGATGTTGTAGGCAATATGCGCCGAGAGCCAAAGAAAGTTGGTGACTTGTTCTTAGAAGCATTGACTTTAGATAGGGGTAGTATCAGACTTGTTTTGTGCTTTTGCATACTCCCGTTCTGCAGCTTTTCTGTACCAACTTAGTGCTTCCTTGAAATCTTTCTCCACGCCTAGCCCTTTTTCATACATCATACCCAGCTTGTATTGTGCTTTTGTATACTCCCGTTCTGCAGCTTTTCTGTACCATCTAACTGCTTCCTTGAAATCTTTCTCCATGCCTCGCCCTTTTTCATACATTAAGCCCAGCTTGTATTGTGCTTTTTTATGCTCCCGTTCTGCAGCTTTTCTGTACCATCTCACCGCTTCCTTGAGATTTTTCTTCACCCCTAGCCCGTCTTCATACATTGTGCCCAGTTTGTATTGTGTATTGCCATACTCCTGATCTGCAGCTTTTCTGTACCATCTAACTGCTTCCTTGAAATCTTTCTCTATGCCTCGCCCTTTTTCATACATTAAGCCCAGCTTGTATTGTGCTTTTGCATCCCCCTGATATGCAGCTTTTCTGAAATATCTAACCGCTTCCTTGAAATCTTTCTCCACGCCTAGCCCTTTTTCATACATCATACCCAGCTTGTATTGTGCTTCTTCATACTCCCGTTCTACAGCTTTTCTGAACCAACTTAGTGCTTCCTTGAAATCTTTCTCTATGCCTCGCCCTTTTTCATACGTCATGCCCAGCTTGTATTGTGCTTTTGCATACCCCTGATATGCAGCTTTTCTGAAATATCTAACCGCTTCCTTGAAATCTTTCTCTATGCCTTGCCCATATTCATACATTAAGCCCAGCCTGTATTGTGCTTTTGCATCCCCCTGATCTGCAGCTTTTTTTACTATATCTGCTAACACGTTGGTTCTACTCCTTTTAACAATTTTTCAATTTCTTTATATATTTGTTCGCCTCACCACCAGCATTCTCGGCTTTGAGACGATTCTCTAGTAAGTGTAGCATAGGCCATGCTCTTTGTCCCCATGCAGGGGGGAGGTAGAAGATTGGCAAATATGCTTCCAATCTTCTACAATGGTGCAAATGGCAGGCAACGACAATTTCATCTACGAGCGAAGGCTTGAAACAACTCCACATGATCTAGAAGTTTTGGACAAACGACTAGATGCTGCGTGCTATTTGTACAATGCTTGTCTTTGTGAGTCATTTAGGCGATTGAACTTAGTGCGAGACTCTGAGGAGTACAAAAAATCAAAATCTTTGCCCGCAAAGGAAAAGATTAGTTTGCTTAGCCAAGCAAAAAAACAATACAAATTTTCATCGAAAAGCTTGTCCAGCTATTCAACTATGCTGCGAAGAGGCTGTTGGGTTGCTGAACATATTGAAGCTAATATTGCAAGAGAGTTGGGGGCATGTGTCTATCAGGCTGTACACCAATATGAGTTAGGGGAAAGAGAAAAGCCAAGACCCAAAAGCAACAATAGTTTTTTTTGTATTGAGAGCCTGGGCAACAGACA
Organism: Gammaproteobacteria bacterium; assembly: GCA_003354005.1. Taxonomy (GTDB): domain Bacteria; phylum Pseudomonadota; class Gammaproteobacteria; order PIWD01; family PIWD01; genus PIWD01. The sequence goes on from PIWD01000063.1 coordinate 2,161, forward strand.
GGGCATTATTTGGAGAAATGGGCACATTGAGTGGTTAGAGTTGCTGTTAAAAGCATTGCCAGCGAAAAAAGACAAGCATGGTTTTGAATACAGCGTATCAGATTCTACAATCAAGTGTGTTCGTTTAGTGAAAAGAATCATCAAAGGACAACCTGTTTGGTATACTCAACTTGTTTTAGCTGAGAAGCCATATATTTCCAATTTTCGATTGCTATTTTGACTGCCTCTACGCTAGAGGCCTAGTGCCCCTAGAAAACTGCCTTTTTTGCAACTTGGGGTTTGGAAACTGCCTTTTTTGCATAGCTGCAATTGTAGTGCAAAACAATGATGCAACACAAGTTCTGATTTCAGCAAGCTCGCTGAAAGACCTCCTAGATCACACCTGTTTTGGAGAAATACTAATATAAGCTTGCATTGCTTCTACCGCGTCTTCGCTTAGGGGATTAGTATGAATAATATCCATCTTTATAAGCAGATCGGCATCTTTTTTATCAGCACCTATAGAACTAAGAGCTTTATTAGTATTAGCCTTAGTAGGCTCATCACTACTCAGCTTCTTGCAAGATGAGAAAAAGTCATATGCTAGCGTATACATATAGAGGCATCGTTCGTATATATTGAGACTATCATCATATTTCTCTTCCTTATGAAATTCACGGCAGAAATTATCAAAATCCAGCCCTCTCTCAAATTGCTCGACTGTGACAATTTGCATAGAAGTTGACAATTCTGAAATAGCAATTTTTGGTTGTGTTGCAAAGTTTTATTGGATCAAAGGAGGTTGTGTTGCAAAAATGAGCGGTATATAAGAAAATATTTATTTAACCAAATATTAAAGGTAAAATTGATGATCAAATTTTCTGGAAGACATTTTCCGAAAGATGTTATTTTATGCTGTATACGTTGGTATGTATCATATCCATTGAGCTAC
>PIWD01000033.1 GCA_003354005.1 Gammaproteobacteria bacterium
AAGAAGAAAATCCTCTATATCACCGTCTGCCCTATTATTACCTTCAAAAGCATTAACCAAGTTAGAGGTAAATTGTTTAATACGATCGCATCCCTCATATTCAATCAATTTGGCAAAATCAATTTTTTTATTGGTTTTAGAACAATAAATCGCATTGGCTATAAAAATAAACATCTGCACGTTGATTGATATTTTATCTTGATAGTTATTTTCATCTAGATCAATTTTATTAAATGGTGATTTATACTGTGATTTCAAGCTATCATCAATATGAAGGGAGCAATTTCTGATAGTCTCAATAAGTTCTAATAAATATTTTTTGTTAGTAATATCTAAGTAATCATCATACCATGAACTACTATCTTTAAGCTTCTTTTTTGATAAATCACTCCAAGAGAAATTAACCCCCATTTTGGCATTTGGATAATACAACTTAATCTGTTCAGACATAATATTTTTTACATCTTGCAGGAAATTATTTACCTCCTTATCGTTATCCAATTTCTTTCTATACTTATTCTGAACAGCCACTAGCACACCTTCATCAAAGTCTTCTTGCTCCACTTTCACACTGCTAGTGTTATTTTTTGTTATATGAATTCTCTCTATTCTCTCTAGTGCCTGACCCAAAGAAACAGCCCTCACACCCTGAAGACTATTTCTAGTAAATGTACATGCTGGATTGGGGACACGTAATACGCTATCTTCTTCTTTTGGTCGAAAATATACCCCATAGATATTAGTCTGATTTCGTAAAAGTTTCTGAATGCCACTTGGGAAATGCAAAAATGTACCATGCGCGCCTACCATTTCTGAAACATGAGGTAACGCTAATAAGTCATGTATTAAAAGCTCCCACTCTTTTAATTGGGTCAATCGATGCCTTTTATTTTCTAGTATACTTATGGTTTCATTTCTTTGTTGCTGGCCAGTCAGTTGACCAATATCAAAAGTTAAGTGCCTGATATAATTATCAACACTGGCTTTTACGTTTTCATAAAAGGATTTGCATACTTTTCCAGTTTTGCAGGTATTATCCAAGCTAATAGCAATACGCTCATCAACAAGGGCTGTAGAAATAGGATACGTAATCTGTACATTATTACCTTTATCTATGAAGATGTAGGGATAGGCTTCTTGCTCAAACTGAAAATTAGGCATAATTCCTCCTATTTACAAAAAAGAAAGCTGAAAATTTTATTAATTTAATCAACACTAATTACATACTATTATTGTAGTCTATATCTTATGAATCGTACCCATCCAGACAGTTACTCCCGCTAACACAACCCACACCCAACAACCTCCTAATAATACATTATTTCTTGAGAAAAAACAAGCCACAACTAACAATTACAAGCTGCTCCCGCTAATTCAACCATACGTTATAAAAATTGCACAGCCTCTAGCAAGTCACCGAATCTATCGATTAGCTCAACATGGATAGATGATAGTTCATTCAAATCAATGGCCGTCGCAATACACCAATAAAATACCAGATGCCCACAAATATCTACAACATAAGCTCCCCCCCTGCCCCTCGTATCTCTAGGTCATGCTGTGCTAGGCATAAATCCAACTCCAATACTATTCATTTCTGTCATGACTGATAAACGTCTTGTGGTATCCTTCCCTGTTTTAAATTAAAGACGATTATCAATACTAGTAGTAGACTCATCAACATAAGTTTCATCCTCATTACTAGTACAAGTAGACTCAGCAGCACTAGTATAATTAAAATCAGCAGCATAAGTTTTATACTTATTACTAGTATTAGGATCAAGTACTACAGGAGCTACAGTTATTGCATCTATATTCTTTTGATGATTCATATAGTGAGAAATTGGAAATACATAAAAAGAACTACTTCGATCCTCAGCCTTATAAAGCAAGCGAATAATCATGCAAAAAAATGAAGCAGACAGATCAAGCAAACCAAGCAATAAGCTTACTAATATACCTTTACCTGGGTAGTACTGATTCGACTGCGAATGAGCAACACTCTCTGTAGAATTATTTATTATTGCCTCTTGTTTTTGTGCTGGCTCTTGCCACTGCTCCAGATCAATTGCATTAGTTTCTTGTAAGCTCACTGCCTCTGCTAGATCTTGGTTTTGCTGTTGCTCCAGAGTAATCGTATTAGTTTCTTGTAAGCTCACCACATCAACATCAGTTTCTTGAGAATTACCTATTGTTGTCTCTAGCATTGATTCTGGTTTGTAATCCTCCTTATAATCATCAGAATTACCTATTATTATCTCTGGCTCTTGGATTTGAGTCTGACTACTTAGTTGTTCTATTGCCAATGAAAGATTCTTAGATATGGTAATACTACTATTATCTGCACTGGCTTGTAACATCTCACAAAATTGACTGTATATATGATTTCCCACATTTTCTATATCTCCAATAGTTGGAAAGAAAATTTTCATATATTCGATTAAATTATCAACAGTAGCTTCAGGCTTCATTGTTATATAGCTATCAATTTCCCTTTTGAGCAGCGATTCATATATTTTCAGATCATGGATACTATGAATTGTAAAATAAGTCCGCTGCACATCTAGCGGAACTGCTCCCACCTCCTTCAGCTTTTGTTCTGCCTCTGATTTAAGCTTATCTAAAATGCCTGAATTATTACTATCATCTAAATCATAAGTTATATCTCCTATACTCGCATACTCTTCCTCCTTAACAAAATTACAAATTATGTTAGAAATATCATCATCTGCAATCTCACTTAGAATATTCTTCAAAAATTCTGCTATTTCTTTTGCTTTATCACTATCACTTACTTTTGCTTCGTCTACTGCTTCCTCAAAATTAGTATTTTTAATACAGCCTGTTAGACGATCTGCCAGAAGTTTCAGCTTCTCATCATTGAAGTTGTTAAAATCATGAAGTAATCGCATACTTCGGGGAGCACTTTTTTCTATTTTCCTAATATTTTCTAAATTAGTAACAATCGTTACATCATTTACATTATGATACTTAACATCTGTAAGACTAGGCAGAATTTTCCTCTGCTGACCAGATAGTCTATAAAAATATAGTAATTTTTCACTTATTAACCCAGTTAAAGCTTTCTCTTGATCAAGCTTTGGTCTCAGTGGCATCATAATCTGAAAAGATTTATCAGGGAGTTGAGTTATTCTGGTAATATGACCAATATTTTTTAAATTTTCATTGAGCGTTCTACTAAAGTAGTCAGTTAGCATTTCTGGAGTAATAACCTCTTGAACAACTTGGGAATTTTGGGAAATCAAGTTCGCTGCTTCGGCATAAGTTAAGGGCACTCTAGGAGAGTGTTCTTCGCATAACTTATATAACGTATCCATTAATTGGCGACTTTTTTCTAAATTACTGCATTTAAACTTGTAACCTTTACTAGCATAGAAATCTAATTTTATATCATTGTTGCCGAGCTGCCCCGTGTCTTTTTCTTCAGTACCCTGCTCGTCTTCTGCATTACTAACCTGCTGAAGTCTTCTCAATTTATATTTTATTGCCATATCCAATAGGTGTCTTTTCCTCCCAAAATAAGTATTCCCCGTAAAACCAACCAACTCCCTATCTATTTGACTCATTATCCATACATCTTTACTATCACTTGTATACCTATCATTTTGAAATAATACTTGATATTCCTTGTGAATAGCTCTTGCCATATCGCGTGTTATATGCATTGACTTAGGGGACATAATAGTTTCTAATTTCTTTCTGGATTGCTCACTTTTATTAGCTTTAGAATCAAAAATAATCAGAAACCCTCCATTCTCTCTCCTCTGTACAGTAAAATCAGTTATCTGCATTTTCTCGAGTGCAGCTTTAATCTCTGCTTCATTCTCACAACGCCCAGCAAAAGCTTCTTTACTATTTCTGTCCCAGCTGTAGAATGAGTCGTTTGCATAGGCATAAAGTAGTGATTGATCGATAACTTCTATGGAATAGATCAACTCTTTTATCTCAAACTTCTTAGAAAAAGCTACTCTTTCATCTTTAGTAAGCTTAGCTAATACCTTATTTTGAAGCTCGTTCCTATTATGCGTGTAAAGATCACTATTTTTTATTAGGTTAACTTCTTCAGTGGTTAAAGTTTCAAAAAAACACCTAGTGCCCTCGGTGGTTCTTGGTTTCTCGTGCTTAACCTCATTATCATCGCTAATCTTATTAACCAAGAAGCTTGCCATCATTTCTGTCCCATCCCCTGCTTTATTCATATTTATCTGAAGTGCGGAATTTAAAACATCCTCCAGACTTATGTAATAAGCATCATCTCCTATGGGATTCCTATGGGGCAAATTTTTCGATTTATAATTTATATTTTTTTGCAGTATAACCTCTTGCTGGCCAAGTGCATTCACTATCCACGGCTTCTGCTTAGAGAAATATTTGTCAAATAAAGGTTTATTTTGATGTTTTAAAAAATCTGATAGAGGAAAGCACATATTTCCTTGATGGGTGATACAGTCTCCTTTTTGATCAGGAAATGACATAAGAAACTCATCCGCATGAGAGGTACCCATTGTTTGTTCCATCCCCTGAAGAATACTATTAGAAAATATAGCAAATCGTTCTTTAATCTCTCCTCTAAAAGAGTCATTATCAAAAAATTCTTGTTTTTTTCTGTGAGAAAGTCCCCTATTAGGAATTAGATAATCACGTAATGCATCAAGAAGAAAATCCTCTATATCACCGTCTGCCCTATTATTACCTTCAAAAGCATTAACCAAGTTAGAGGTAAATTGTTCAATACGATTGTATCCCTCATATTCAATCAATTTGGCAAAATCAATTTCTTCCTTGGTTTCAGAACGATAAATCGCATTGGCTATAAAAATAAACATCTGCACGTTGATTGATATTTTATCTTGATAGTTATCTTCATTTAGATCAATTTTATTAAATGGTGATTTATACTGTGGTTTCAAGCTATCACCAATATGAAGCGAGCTATTTCCGATAGTCTCAATAAGCTCTGATAAATATCCTTTGTTAGTAATATCTAAGTAATCATCATACCATGAATGACTAGCTTCAAGCTTCTGTTTTGATAAATTATCATCCCAAGAGAAATCACGATTCTCTTGGGCATTTGGATAACGCAATTTAATCTGTTCAGAGATAATCTCTTTTACATCTTGCAGGAAATTATTTACCTCCTCATCGTTAACCAATTTCTCTCCATACTTATTCTGAACAGCCACTAGAGCACCTTCATAAAAGTCTTTTTTCTCCACTTTCACACTGCTAGTGCTATTTTTTGTTATATGAATTCCCTCTAGTGCCTGACCCAAAGAAAAAGCCCTATCCACACTCTGATTACGACTATTTCTAGTAAATGTACATGCTGGATTGGGGACACGTAAGACGCTATCTTCTTCTTTTGGTCGAAAATATACTCCATAGATATTAGTCTGATTCCGTAAAAGGTTCTGAATGCCACTTGGGAAATGCAAGAATGTACCATGCGCGCCTACCATTTCTGAAACATGAGGTAACGCTAATAAGTCATGTATTAAAAGCTTCCACTCTTGTAATTGGATCAATCGAAGCCTTTTCTTTTCTAGTATTCTTTGGCTTTTATTTGTTTGTTGGTGGCTAGTCAGTGAGCTAATATCAAAAGTTAAGTGCCTGATATAATTATCAACGCTGGCTCCCACGTTTCTATAAAAGGATTTGCATACTTTTCCAGTTTTGCAGGTATTATCTAAGCTAATAGCAATACGCTCATCAACAACAGCTGTGGAAATAGGATACGTAATCTGTACGTTATTATCTTGATCTATGAAGATGTATGGATAGGATTCTCGTTCAAACTGAAAATCAGGCATAATTCTTCCTATTTACAGAAAAGAAAGTTGTTGATTTATAAAATATATATACTGCAAACAAATTGACTTTAACAAGCTGAAAATTTTATTAATTTAATCAACACGCATTACATAATATTATTGTAGTCTATATCTTATGAATCGCACTCATCCAGAAAGTTCCTCCCGCCAATGTAACTCATGGTTGCATTCTGATAACGCATTAATTCTTATGCACAGACAAGCCACAACCAAGAATTAGCTGGTATACCCGATCAGATGCCAACACAGGCTAGCCAGGTAGTGCAATAGTTAGCAAGCACTTCCTCGCAAACCATATCCATTTAAGAAAGTAATGCGGTAGCCAGCCTCCATAATAGTACAGTTATAATTGGGTGATGACTGGTATAATTGCTCATTATGGATAAAAGATCGTTTTGAGCAGTATTATTTGATTTTTAATTCAGCTCATTTCCCGATAACGTAAGCACACTTACACCTGTTGTACATTAATTCTTGGATACAAAAAAACCACAAGGAATGGGTTTTATGGCACGTACGACAATTGTATTTTGAGAACGTACTATTTGCATAATATAATTTAGTCAAAATATGATCAGAGCCTCAAGACAGGAGCTTTACGCCATATTTTGGCTAATCGCTGAAATATACAGAGTATTATACCTAACGTTATGATAATGCTTGAAATATAAGGAAATATTCGCCCATAATTTTTCACTACGGCTAAAATAGTGATATTTCTACTCAAACCTTCTATGTAGGATGCTTGGTAAAGTGTATAGCCTTTATACCGCAATGGGTGGTTCATGGTAATTAAGCGACGAATTTGTTTATCACCATCTTTTAGAAAGACATCAGATTGGTACGCTTTTGCCATGTTGGTACCAACATACACATGTTTCTCAAAACGTAAAAGTGATACATTAAATGGCAAATACTTTCTGGCATGTCGAACTTGAAAGAAGTAGGATTTCTCCCCTATTTTCAAGTGGGGATGAGTAGACATATATTCAAAGACAGTATAAGTATTTTCAATGGAGTTTTTAGTGTCTATAACTTTAAAGGTCACACCTGCAAAATTTTTTTCTTCACTGGATGAAATAGGAATTTGGATTAAGCGTACATCAGATGTATTTCCTGATTCTAAGCGACAATTTTGACAAAATTTTTGTATTTCCAAGCGAAAAGGTAATGAATCAGTACTTAACAGTTTCCCTTTTTTCAAATCCTCCTGTGAAAAAGCTGTTGTCGTGTCATACTGACCTTTTACTGTATCGACAACAACCAGCTCTACATCATAATAATCAGATAAAAAATTACTTGAACCACCCTCAACAATACGCATATTTCCTTCATAACTAAAGTGCGCAGTAAGAAAACCACCCAGCAACAGCAGTAAAACACCTATATGCACAATAATAGAGCCTGCATTACCTTTAGAGCATTTTTCAGTAAATAACTTTGAAAATAAACCTAGAAAAAGAAATAGTAATGCAAGACGCATTCCTGGTAGAGGGATAAGGTTGGCCACCCAAAATATATAGGAAGAAAAATATTTTTGTTGAGCAAAATGAAGGCCAGACTGCTGCTGAGAAAAGGTGCCTATCACCAATAACACCATCAACCAGATCAATAAACAACAGAGGACATCAATGCGCTTAAAATAATAAATTAGCGTTTTAACCCTATGAATAAAATTAGATTTTATACTATTCAATGGTTAAAACTCAGATGTATAGACAGTAAAAACTGCTTAAGCATTTCATTGTTCTCACTAATAATCTTTTTATTTCCCTTTATTTTTACCCTATCCCCATAAAACCTGTAATTACAAAAGTAAGTAGTAACAATCCTATGACAATAAGCACGAACCCCAAGAGTTTTGAGAGACGAACCATCAGTAAGGATGGTGGGCGAACTATATATTTTTCCAATGTATTATTTTCTACCAGACGTTTATATTCTAGTGCATGTTCTTTTTTAAATTCATCCAGTGGCAAACTGCCTGTAAACATCACAACATCCTGAGGGAACTTGTCAGGCCTAAAATGACAATTAAAAAAGTGTACCGAAAATAAAAATACAATCGCCAAGAAAGCTTCTTCACTGTGTAGAATAGTTGCAACATTGAATATCCAACCAGGGAAAATTTTAGAAGCAAGGTCATGAAAGCACAAAACAAGTCCTGATGACCCTATGACAAACATACCCCAAAAGGGAGCCCAATAATCAAATTTTTCCCAATAGGCCCAACGATCAAACACAGGCCGTGACCCTTTCCCAAAAAACCATTTGAACATGCTAATACAATCTAATACATCTTGCCACCGAGGAAGAAGTGACGTTGGCCCAAACCAGCGGAATGTCTTTCGGTCACGTATTACTAGCTGATAAAGCATGACAAAAATATGCCCTAAAAATAAAGTGCCAAAAACTGTAGCACATACTCGATGAATGATTCTCTCATTCTCTGGCCCTCCAATCAACCTGATAACTACGTGCGCCCACAGGCTATCAGCATATAAAAGTGTTGTTCCTGTTATTGCCAACCCCATAACAGCAATGGCAAGAATAAGGTGTGTCAATCGCCATTGCCAACTAAAGCGCCGAATATGTAGTGGTGAAGCTGTTTTAACTCCGTCACGCTTACATGGATTAATTTTTTGGATTTTACGTTCTTTATACTCACGGTAGAACCATAACGCACTGTGTGTCCAAAAGAAAAGAAATACTCCGATTAGGAGCAAGTTCATTAATTTTGCCGTGATCCATATTTCTGGGTAACGCTTAAAATTACTTGAATCACCATGAGGTTCAAAAGTAACAAATCCTGCACCAGCACCTTTGTGACACTTTCTACAAGTATTTAGACGATTGGCTGGATGTACTTTTGATCTTGGATTCCCAACCACTAAGATATTATGGGAACCATGGCAATCATAACACTTAGCAATCATTGTATAACCCAATGTTTCTACCTGACCGTGATAGGTTTCTTTGTAAGTTTTAAGTTGTGCATTATGACACTTACCACAATTTTTCATGATAATCTTTATTGCAGGATCTTCCTTAGGTGAAGTTATTTTATGAGCAGTATGACAGTCAGAACAAATAGCAGCTTTAGTGTTGCTGTAAAGTAACACGGATACTCCATGAACGGAGCCTTGATAGCCTTTGAACTCTTTCTGATGGCAATGAGCACATACCAGAGGAGTATGCTGTCTGTAACTCAAGGTGGTAATATGATGCTTCCCATGACAATCCCAACACGTTGCATTTGACTTAGAAGCCTGTTTTTTATTTTTTTTTGCATGAATCGATGACAAATAGTCCGTAGCATGCTGCACAGCAGTAGCCAAATGCTGTTGCATCAAACTCACTTTTTGCGTGCCCGCACTCCTCGATGGTTCTTTTATTAGTGCTTTTAACAACCGTTTGTGGCACTGTATACAATTTACAGTATACTTACTAGCCGACGATAAGTGGGGGATTTGCCTTATCCCTGTATGACAGTTAACACACGTTTGTTCCTTATGAACACTCTCCATTAACGCCGAATTATTGATATATAGATGACGCTTCCTGCTGTCTCCATGCATTCCTATGGGTACAGCAAAACCAGAAACACCATGACAATTTAAGCAGGTTGAGCTAGGCGTGGTTGGTATCACGAAAATAGGTTTGGTTAGTGCTTCAATTCTTCTTGGGTTAACCTGAGTCGCTTCCGCAACAAATGCAAACAATGGCAACAAACTCAATGTTACAACTAAAAGTAGTTTTGCTGCTTTTCTGATCATATAAAGCCCGTTTATCCAAACGGTTTTTCCATTTGAGTTTCTCAAAACCGAATTGCCACCTAGCAGGTGACAACAAAAAACCAGGGAAATTGTGACAAAAAACTCGCTGCTTTTCTAGTCTGTGTATCAGATTTGATAGCTACATATCCTATACTTCTTTGCTAATACCAGATTTTCACAATCCTTGCTTCACTTAATTTTGATTTTTTAATCAATTTTAGCTAATTGTCTCATAATAGCCCGCTTGGCTGGGCCTACTTGGTCACAACACCTCAGCACGACTTGTCGCACCAATTTTGGTATGGCAGCATCATTAGTAAATAATTTAACGATAGCATTTGTGCCCAAGTAAAGTGGTCGGGTCGCTCTTCTATGTTTGGTTTGATATTTTTTTAGCATAGATAATGATCCGATATCACCGCCTTGTGCAATGGATGATTGAATCAATTTAGCTAGGGTGTCTTGTCCACGAAGCCCAAAATTGAATCCATGTGCTGTCACAGGGTGCATTCCTACCGCTGCATCACCTAGTAATGCAAGACGTGACTTGACAAATTGATTGGCGTAAACAGAAACCAATGGATAGGTATGGCGTTTCCCAACAAGCCACATTTTTCCTAATCGATTACTAAACCGATGCTGAATATCATAATTAAATGCCTTCTCTTCCATTTTACATGTTACATCGGATTGATCAGTTGGCATCGTTATAATTATGGAAGCTTGATTGCCTGTAAGTGGCAATACAGCTAATGTTCGACCATATTGAAAGCATTCGTAGGCAACATTATTGTGGGGTTTTTCGTGCGTCATTTTACACACAATAGCCGAGTGTCCAAAATCTTCCATTGCAGCAGAAATTCCCGCTTGATTTCGAATCTTAGAAAAGCGACCATCGGAAGCAACAATCAAAGCAGTATCAATACAACGACCATCGGAACACGTAACCGATGCATTCTTCTGGCAAGCTTCCACCGATGCAACTGACATCTCTGGGATCAATTCGGTGTTTGGGGTATCCTGAAAAACCTTGTAAAGTGCTTCTCTAATTAAGTAATTTGGTACTAAATAACCCAGTGCCTCCTGCTGGGCATCGTACGCATCGAAGTGTAACGAACTAGGAGAGTCACCATTTAATACCCTAGCCTCTTTAATTGGTGATATGACTGATGTTGGAATTTGATTTAATACGCCTAAATCATTAAGGATTTTTTTCGAATACCGTGTCAATGCAATATCACGTCCATCAGGCTGCGGACTAGCTAGGCTTTTTTGTGCTCGCTTTTCGATAACAGCAACCTTGAGGGAAGTCTTAGCCAAGGAACAGGCTAACGCCAAACCAATAGGGCCTGCACCAATGATAACCAGGTCTTTTTTCATTTTTTACCCCTCGCACAGCAATTCCGTGCATTATAACAATCTCGCATCAACTTAGTGAGATATACCTCTCCGTGACATACTCCAGCCACTAAATAGTCACCAAGGGCTTCTTACGACCCACATATATTTGACTACATCTGCCTTCTAACATAACCAGCGTGCAGAACCCATAGTTATGCGTAAAACAATGCGCAAGGAGATGATGACACAAAATACATCATTTTTCTATCCTGATACTCCCAATGTAGCTGCTCCCGCTAATACAAGCATTCTTTGTATTAGCGGACGTAGCTGGAACTTGGTTGGATCTTTATGCCCTGGAGTGATTTGACACTTTGAGTCATTTCATTGCACTATTTGTCGAGTTAACCAATCTTTTAGAATTTATTTCGAGCGCACGCTCGTACCCCTCATCCCTTAATCTATTAGCACTCCAAACTAACTTGACCATGCCACTATCACCATATCCTGACTCCAAGCCCACCCTCTTCAACACTATCTCAAGGCTGCCATCCACCATCACCCTACATAACCGCTCTCTAGCATACAACCCCAATTTATTCTCCCTTATTACCCACTCACCGTTGCAACCATCCTCCTTGTACCATATTTCTTTGCTACCTGCCTCATAACCCTTAACACTAGATACAAAATCTTCTGGATTCGTCCATGCGTCTCCTCCATTTAACAGCTTCGTTACCCCTATAATATCTGTGCACGTAACCTTAGCTAGGTCAAAACCCTTGGCAACAATGGGGGCGTTGTTATTACTATTTGTATTAGGATTGAAAAAAACCGTATTGCTATTAGCTTTTTGGGTGGCTTTCATTTTGAGTGATCTTAGCTTACTCGTGAGTTGATTATTTCGATTGGTTAACTGAATTTTATTCTTTTGCTCATTTATTATTTGCTGCATTTCTTGTATGACTTTTTTGTACTCTTCAATCTCTTGCTTTGACTTTTGCAAGAGTTTGTTCACCTTGATTGTCGCTTGCCCCATAATTTGTTTTGATTGTGTTAGGCTCTGTACATTTTGTTTCAGTCTTTGATTCTCTTTGCCTAAGCTTTGCAATTGATCATTTAGCTTTTGGATATCTTGATCTTTAAACATGTTAAATTCTCCTAAATTGATGTGACATGTATATAGTTCATGGTATAGACCTACAGGTGATACCTGGCGATCCATTATAGTGCGGTTGTTTGTTGAAAGAAAGCTTCCAGTTATACTCCCAATGTCTAAAGTTAGGGCGGGAGTGTCAGCTTTAGTTTTGTTTTTCTTCCATTAGTTCCGCTAGATCTTTGTCGGACAGCCCTGTTACTTGAGCTACGATTTTTTTAGATTGTCTTTGTTGAAGTAAACGCATCGCGATATGTTTAATAGTTTCTTCTATGCCCTCTTTACGACCCTTTTTTACGCCTTGTAGTATGCCTCGTTCCATCCCTAGATCCATTCCTTCTTGATGAATTTGTTGGGCTATTGACATAATTTCACCTCTCTTTTGTTCCGACAGTGTATCGCATAAATCTTCAACGACTTTTGACTTATTGGGAGAATCACCTTTTACAAGCGCGTATTTTACAACAAATTTAGTAAGATCACTATATTTTATTGCAATTTTTTCTAAACAACCCGATTCTTTTAGTTTTCTCACAGCAATGCCAATATCACTGTCATAGATATGCTTTTGAAGCATTTCAAGTGTGGTAGCATCATCATGTTGTAAAATCGCTTCATCTGATTCTTGCTGGATATCTACCAGATGGAAGGGTTGTAAAAATTGCTCTTTAGCCCAAACTGGATTCTCA
>PIWD01000115.1 GCA_003354005.1 Gammaproteobacteria bacterium
GTTATGAAAATGTCCGCGAAGCCACCGCGGACCTTCCGCGAAGTCAACGCGAGACATTGTGACGTTATGAAAATGTCCGCGAAGCCACCGCGGACCCTCCGCGAAGTCAACGCGAAGCATTGTGATGTTATGAAAATGTCCGCGAAGCCACCGCGGACCTACCGCGAAATCAACGCGAAACATTGTGACGTTATGAAAATATCCGCGAAGCCACCGCGACCTTCCGCGAAGTCAACGCGAAACATCGCGGTGTTATAAAAATATCCGCGAAGCCACCGCGGACCTTCCGCGAAGTCAACGCGAAACATTGTGACGTTATGAAAATGTCCGCGAAGCCACCGCGGACCTTCCGCGAAGTCAACGCGAAACATAGTGACGTTATGAAAATGTCCGCAAAGCCACCGCGGACCTACCGCGAAATCAACGCGAAACATCGCGGTGTTATGAAAATATCCGCGAAGCCACCGCGCACCATCCGCGAAGTCACCGCGAAACATCGTGACGTTATGAAAATGTCCGCGAAGCCACCGCGGACCTTCCGCGAAGTCAACGCGAAACATTGTGACATTATGAAAATGTCCGCGAAGCCACCGCGAACCTTCCGCGAAGTCAACGCGAAACATTGTGACGTTATAAAAATGTCCGCGAAGCCACCGCGGACCTTCCGCGAAGTCAACGCGAGACATTGTGACGTTATGAAAATGTCCGCGAAGCCACCGCGGACCTTCCGCGAAGTCAAC
>PIWD01000034.1 GCA_003354005.1 Gammaproteobacteria bacterium
ATAAACTCTGCTGGCTCTCCATACTTACTCTCTGTCTTCATAAGATCAGAATAGAACCACTTCTTAAGCTTATCCCTCTGCTCCTCACTTCGAATCAACTCAGTACTCTCCAGATCATCAATCACTATCAATCCTGGCCGATGACCCATCCAGTTCTGACCCCTCACTTGCTGTCCAGCACCACGAGGCAAGATAAATATATCTCCAAACGCTACCCAAGCTTTCTTACTAAAGCTATCTTTCGCACCATCATGATAATTCATCTTGATCTCTCCAAAGATATTAATAATCAATGGAGAACTAAGCATCCTTTTAATATGCTCAGTCTGTTCCTCTGCACTTGTAGCAGAGTTACTCAGATAAATAATAAAATTTGTCTCTCTAAAGACAATAGCCTTACAAGCCTTAATCTTGGCCAGCGTAGTTTTACCTAAACCTCTTGGTGCAGCAGCAGCTTTCTTCTTAGCAGGACTATCGAACACTCCAAAGATCTTATCATGCAGCATAGAAAACTCAGCACTAACCTCTTCAGGAAAGAAAGTCTTAGCAAACAACCGAGTATCATCCATACACCGAATGACAAGTTCTTGTATTTCTGGATCGTTCTTATCAAACATCATCCCACCCTATAATGGCCTTAATATTTCTAACGCTTGCTGAATCGCCTTATGATCCTCTAACGTCCCACTGATCTTAGCACAAATACCTGAAATAAAATTAAATGCTCCAGCCTTCTTCTTAGCCATTTTAATCTCAGCTTCTTCTGCCATAGGGGTTTCTTTCTTAGTGGCTTCTTTAGTCATCATTTTCTCCTTTTTAAAGTTAACATTATTAATCCTGAAAGTGTTCACCGAGTGAACAAGCAGGTTTATTCATATTACTACAATGAAAAATCAGTAATCGTAATAGTCGAGCCTGTTGTAGTTGCCTTTACTTCTAGTCTGAACTCATCTCCAGGATTAAGAAAAGCAGAGCAAGTTAATGATGCCGCACCTGTAACTGTCGATATACTTCTCTTAATAGTATGAGGATCAAAAGCTGGAGTTCCAGTAGTCTTAAACAGTCTGAATTGATGTTCTACAGCTCCACCACCTTTAAGCATTGATAAAGAAGGTGTTAATTTTAAAGTAAGTGGATCAAGTCCATCATACCTAATTGATCCTGTTACATCATCAAGTAATACAAAGTTCTGATTTGAATTACCAGTAACAAGAGCAGTTCCAGCAGTACCAAATGCTACAGCTCCCCAACTAGTTGTAGTTGTTGTAGTCGTAGCATTATCAGCAACATTAAATGATGGTGATGGATTACTATCTTGCTGTGTTCCATTATTGAAACTATTTATATATTTACTTGAATGATCTAATGATCCATCATTCCAAGTTCCACTTGTTTCCGCTGTATGCCATTCCATATTGACCTGAAAGGCGTTAGTCTGAACAGCGTAGATAACGCTACCGTAGTTGTATTCCATGGTATCAGTTATCAACACTGCGTCACCATTAGATAAACCATGAGTTGTAGATACTACTGTTACCGAATCAGAATCAAAAGCCCCAGTTCCTTCATCGCTTCCCCAGTCAACTCCAGTTTTGAAATACGTGGTACCGTCTGTTTCGGTGATAGTAAATGTCCCGTTATAATCTGGATTGGTTGTATAACCTGTGATAACAACTTTTTGTCCTACATAAACAGTAGGTCCAGTAAATTCAAAATCGGCAATACCTCCGTCGCTTGTAACATTATCAATTCCCTGAGCCGTTATCGTTGCATCAGAAAAAAGAGTTATATCATCAGTATCACCTGTTGTAAAAAAGGATTGTTCGTCAGCTAAAGTTACACCTAAACAAGTTATTGGAGCTTCTGTTATAGGAGAAATATACAAAAAGTCAGAAGTAGCACTCGCCATAGTGACTTCTGTACTTTCTATTACACCGGCCTTGCCCATCCCAATAACACTGAGCATTGGTCCAACTGCATCAGTGGAATCATAAAAGAATGAGATATCAATATGAATATTGCCTGGTTGTACTAATGTCAATCCAGTTTTAAAACCTTGAAATAATGATCTTGTAGATATAAATCTCGCACCTAATAATGGATTAGTTACACTTGGTGCTACGATTGTACCAAGAGAACAATTATCACCTGTAGTCATTATGGTAGAGTAATCCATTCCCCAACCACCAGAAGTTATATCAAACATCGTTGCATTATCAGAAGTTATCTTCCATGTCATACCATTACCAACACAACGAATAGTTCCTTCACCATAGATCCAAGCATCTGTTCCAGAGTAGGTCTGTGAAGTAACAAATACATCTGTACCTTCAAACAATGCATAAGCATCATTCTCAAGTTTCAATCTGGTTGTACCCCAGTCAATCTCTTGCATAAATCTATATAGTTTATATTCTGGTATTACATCACCTGTTCCGCCTACCCTTGGCATATCATCAAGTGACCATACTTCAACTACTTCTGGACCATTTGTTGCAACTTCTCTTGCATCTTTTATATAAAGACTATTATTTACAGTTGCTCCTGTAGTCGCTACAAGTAATGGAGTTTCAGCAGTTTTCAAGTAAGGCTTAGAACCAGCACCATCCGAAATTTGCAAGCCCCAAACTTCAAAGACTGCCGGGGCATGTGCAGCAAATACGAAAAGGTCAAACCATGGTCCACCAGCTCCTTGAACAATGTCAGAGCTAAATCGTTGCCATCTTGAATCAGCAATCCATGGGTCTGTGTTATCCGTATCTAATCTTGCTGTAAGCTGAGTTCCACCGCTAACCCATCTAACCCAGCCTGACACGTTATATATATCATCTTCAATTAATCCCAACGTCCCTTGTCTAATTAATCCAGCACCAGGACCAGGAAAAGAAAGAGTATCGGCGGTCATAGTACCGTCTGGTGCGATTGCATTATTAGCTGTTACAACTGGTTCGTCTGTACTTCCAGGAGCCCATACAGCATTATCTAATTCTTGCGAATAAGCTAAGCGGTTTTGAACTTTACCTCTACCACCATAAGGAGTATTAGTTGAATTAACTATTTCAGTATGTGCAGGTTTAATGATTAGGGCGTGTTCTTCAAATCCGTTTGCGTCTGTAGCACCAAATACAATATGAGAATAATTTTCTGAGTAATCATCGTTCTTAAATAAAATTCCAGCCGCTATATTGTTTACCCCTCGATTAACCAAACTTGCATAAGTATCATCAGTAGTGTTATGATTATGCATTTCAATACCAGAGGCCAATGCCCAATTATCTGTACTTGAATTGCTAATATGCAGATCCATACCATTTGTTTCATCAAGAATAAAATTATCCTCGGTAGCCATAGAGTTACCTAAATTTATCTTGAATCTATCATTATCATCATTATCAATACCCATTACCCAGCGTGTACCACCCGTCAATAGGAATTGCAGCATGGCATCTCCACCACCATCTTGTTCGATAGTGATTCCGCCACTTGTTCCCGTCACAGCATCATCTTGATAAACATGAAGTTTAGAAGCTGGCGCTATACCAACTCCAACTTTATTGGTTGTATCTACTTGAATAGCTCCAGCAGTCGATAAGAAAGCACCGTATTCTATTTTAAATAGATCACTATCACTATTATCAATCCCTGCTAAATAACGTACTCCACCAGTCAACTGCCATTGAGCCAGGGCATCGCCTGTTCCATCCTGCTCAATGGTTAATCCTATGGAAGAACCGACTGTTGTGGTATTATCATAAACATGGAGGGTAGATACCGGGTCATTATCCCCAACGCCAACCTTTCCGGCTAAGGTAGCTGTTAAAATTGTGCCAGTGCCTAAGTCAGCATTACCAGAGATTTTATAATGACCACTTCCAGAGTAATCTACCCCTGTTGATACTGTCTGGATTCCTGTAAGAACATAATGTAGCACTGCATCAGCTTCTCCATCTTGTTCAATAGTTATTCCTGCAGCTGCACCTGTCTCAGTATCATCCTGATATACATGTAAAGGTGACGTAGGATTGGATTCTGAGCCTATCATAAGAGAAGTTGGTATCTTAACCTCACCTGTGGTATTGATTAATAATCTTGTATTTGATCCTAAGTTGATAGATGATGCAATTTCAAATGCGTCTCCGCCAGCATTAGATATCCCCATTACCCATCTCTGACCGCCAGTTAATAAGAACTGAGCAATTGCATCTCCTGTACCATCCTGCTCAATAGTTACTCCAGCTTGATCTCCTGTCTCTGTATCATTCTGGTAAACATGTAAAGGAGAATCTGGATCAGTCCTCGTGCCAATAGAAACAAAATTATTTGCATCAGATATATTTAACCCGCCCTGTGTAGCTATCTCATCAGCATAACCCATACGGAAATATCTGGTCTCTTCTGTAGCATGGGCATTATTATACAATACAAACTCTGATTGATTCGCTCCAACATCACCCTTGTTGAAAATCAGGTTTATAGATTCAGAATCACCATAAGTACCTGTTTCAAGCGTTACTCCTTTAGCTGAATACAAACCGACAATATTAGGGCTAACCGCATAAATATCAAAGACATAACCAGCAGTAGGATTCTTTTTAAAGCCAGTTCCATTATCAGGAGAGATTACAATATTAGCGTTTGAAGCATCAGCTCCAATATTTAAATCACCAATCTCACTTATTATTGATGATTCGTCTGCTGCATCATCATACTCAAAACTTAATCCAGTTCCACCTGCTGCAGCAGATAAAGTTAATAATGCACATCCTGCTGCTCCTACTGCTTCAACATCAATCCTACCATCAATAACCCCTCTATGGACATATGCAACATCATTCAAGTGGACTATAGATGTAGTGCCGGTAGCACTCATACTAAACTCATCTGCAGTCTCAGCATACTTCAGAATCCCCTTAACATCATCTGAACTATTCACAAACTCATAAGTCGCAGATCCTGCAACAGGAGCTTGCAACACCACAGTATTAAGCGTATCATCATAACTAAATGCAGCCTCACCAGCAAACAAACTCGAACTATTAAACTGTATCGCTGCATCTGGACCACCAGGATTCGTTATACCAGGAATTACAGAAGATGCACTCTGAGCACCAGAAGTCCTATAAGAAGGCTCTTCAAAGAACTCTGCATAAGTAGTACTATTCAGCACAGTAGTGCCTTCTTGTACCGCTATAGAACATCTAAACAACATAAGACCCAACGGACTCAGCTCTATAAATGCCTCAGATCCTAATGCAGTGATAGCTTCAGACTTAGTAGCAAACTCCTCTTGACCATAAGCCACAAAAGTATATCCATCACGATCTCTAAAGACCCTCTGAATTGTCCAATAATCAGTCGTCACAGCAGTAAGAGATCCAGCATCATCATACTGATCTGGATCAATAGCAGTAACTTCAGCTCCATCATAAGCTATTCCAGCACCAGCACCCTGATACACCTTCCGAAAGGTCAACCCTGTATCACTTGCAAGAACTACAATATCTGACAACGAAGTATCATTCCTAAAGTTCGATCCAATAATAAAAGCTGCCCCACCTACCACATTAAGATTCAGATTCGCTCCATTAGCCCCATACACATTCCCAGTAATATTAGCAGGACCAATAATCATATTGATAAATTCTCTAAAGCTACTAACACCATCATAGCCCATATTTCCAGGAGCACTCGATACACTCACAATAGCTCCACTAATATGCGTACAATGAGCAAACCATATAGTCTCATACGAATCAACTGCAGTAAGTGCTGTAGTAAGTTTCTCAACCACATCACCATTCTCATCATAGCCAAACACTGTCACTCCATCAGTAGCTACATTCACTACTGTATGACCTGTCACAGCACTCCAAGCCACATCAATCCTCTGTGAATGAGTAGTACTCGTATAGTCTGCAACTTGCCCAGTTCCTGCAGTCCAATCAACAGTAGTAGAGCTTGCTTGAGATATCACACCACCAGTAAGCAACCCAGTAGTCTGGAGCCTATTCGCAATCCTATCTGAACTAAGTACATCCCACTTAGCAATGTTACTAGCAAAAGTCCCACTCTGGACCCCATCCACATTACAGACATAAGCCAGATTACCATCTACCTTAAACTGTCCTTCAGTAAAAGTATCTCCACTTATCCACTCCTTAGTCTGAAGCATATCATCATCATGCACACTAATAGCATCTATAGCAAACCAAGCATCTGTATCAGTAACATCCATCTTAAGTGAGAAGTTTGCATCACTATCCACACAAATAAAATAACTCACTCCAAGCTCAACTTCAAAAAACCCACCAATAAGAACATAAGTTTCTACAGATGCAGGAAAATCAGTTGCAGGAAAAGTATGGTCATAGATCAAATCCCCAGTATCATCTGTGCCCTGCCATACTCTAACTCTAACAGGCTCAGTAGCAGAAGTAGTGTCAGTCTTAAAATACGCTTTAGAGATCATCGTATGACCTGCTCCAACAATAGTAAATTCAAAAGTCGAAGCTACAACTGCACTACTAAAATCACTATTAATAACCACACGAGTATTAAAATCATACGCATCAATCACATGAGTATCACGAGTAGAAAGCTCTCCATCAAACGCAGTATGTGGAATAAATCCAAACGTTCCATCCACAATCTCAGTCATAAGAGATGTACCAGCAATACCTACAGATCCTCTCTTACCAAGATACAAAGATTGAGGACCAAGTTCCAATGACCCTGGAGAGAAGATATCATCAGTGTTCTGCGTCACAGTAAGATGTCCAGTAATCGGATCACGTTCAAACTGAATCGATCCTGCTGTACCATCCCCATAGACCCTCATATCACCAGTAGCTTGATCAATATTATAATTATCAATCAATTCTTGTCTTAATTGTTTATATGTAACAGTCATGGTGAATCCTCCGAAAGTAATAAATCATCATCAACATTTTTCATAACTTCTCCAGCATCTCCCAATAAAAACTTCTGAGCAAGATGTATCTCACTTCCTGCTGGATCAATAACATGATCCCTAGAGTGACCCTCTACATGATCTCGTATAATTTCCATTACTGCTCCAATCGTACACTTGCAGTACCAGACACATAACCACCAGTCTTAAAGCCTACACGATACTGCACAGTACTAGAGTGATCCTCTATAAGTTTACAAGTATTTGCATCATATCCCACCACATCAAAAACATCTGTATAAACCACATCTCCAGAAGTCTCTACATTACCATGCCTCTTCTGCACTGTCAATGTCCCTGCCCAAGAACCTGTCGCCATAAAGTCAAGATAACTGAACCCTACAACATCCTTAACAAGCTGTTCTTTTGGCTCTATCCAATCAGTAAATGTATTCTCAGCAGTCAAATCTGCTTTTACATAACTCATAATATACTTCCTTTCTTCGCAGCATCATAACACTTTTGACTAAGCTTCGTATTTAAACACTTATAAGTGAAATCTGCCAATTTAAGTTTATACCACTTTTGCCACCTATTAGAATGATACGCATCATAATACATACAATCAAGAAGTTCATCATCAGCAAACGCCTTATCCTTACGCCTCTGATACCTCAAATCATGTCTATTGCAACACCGAGTAAACGCCTTACTTATCCACCGTGGAATCCTAAAAGGCCAAGCCAACACAAAGGAACTACCACACCCATTAGTACTCTTAAGTTCCCTTTTAGTCAACTCTCTGCAAAGTAAAAAAGCATATTTCCTTGTCATAGACCCTCAGTGTAGCTGTTCACAGCGTGAACATCTATAAACGCACCCTATACTACCAAGGCATTCTTGATATTAAACCGTTGTGACATATTAAAAGTCAGTCCAGATCCATAATCAGAAGAGTAAGTCCCCTTGATGGAGAAGATCCTCTCTATATCTCCATCAATATCAATTGCCAGATCATCGCCGGTCATCACCACATAAGTTCCAGAGAAACTGCCATTTGCAAAAGACCGATTGTTCACAGGTTCCCCATCACTAGCCTTAGATAGCTGCCAGTAGGAAGTATCTGCCACAAAAGTAGACTTATTACAGTCCTTATAGCTGATATTTGCCTTCAGCGTTCCTTCTTCATCAACTTCAAATGTGATTCCCATAAGAGCACTCCTTATTCAGCCTGTGGATCACGGATCTCATGGTCAAATGCAGGGATATCGAACGTTGCTGCAGGAGAAAGTGCCTGATCTGTCACAGTAGTGGTGTAATGTATCGTTCCACCCAGAGAAAGGACCAGATGTTTGGCCGTTCCAGTGCCAGTAGGAGTGATATTTGACTGTGCAGTCATCGTAACCTTTCTACCACTGGTATCTCCGTCTGCAATCGTATAGTCTCCATTACCATCACCAGCAGTCATCGTTTCATTTGCCAGTGTATTAGAGAGATCTGTAGGAGTAGATACATCTGAAGTGATGTCAAGTCTCGTACAGGTAGCGATAACATCCAATGCTGCATCTATAACATCGTTACTTACTGTAATACCCATAATTATACCTCATAATTAGTTAATTAGTGTTATATCTATTGTCGGACTTGTAAAGTCAACATCTATAGCTGGTTTAGTAAAGTCCACATCAATTGCATAGGTATCAAAATCCATAGAGATACTCACAGGTTCCACTGCAGTAACAAAATGAATCACTTGAGAGAAGGATTCCTGATAAGTATTTGTGACTATCATAAGATCAGAGATGATAATGATCTCGGTGTACTGCTCCTGATAACTATCTGCCACATCTATCGGTGTATCTTGGAACAACACAACATTCTCTGTATACTGCTCTTGATAGGTATTAGCTATCTCAATAGAGGTGATCGTGATGGTGACATTCTCAGTGTATTGATCTTGATAACTGTCAGCTACAATAAGCTCTGGGAGTAGAGTTATATTCTCAGTATACTGATCCTGATATGTGTGAGCGATGATTGCTTCTACACCCTGGAGGATGATATTCTCTGTATATTGGTCTTGATAGCTGTCAGCAATGGTGATCGGAATACCTTCGAGCAGGATATTCTCGGTATACTGATCTTGATAGCTATCTGCTATATCAAGAGATATGCGCTCAAGGGTGATGTTTTCAGTATACTGATCCTGATAACTGTCTGCAACTTCTAATGTAGCCTCAAGGATGATGTTCTCAGTGTATTGGTCTTGATAGCTATCTGCTACAATAATTCGATTACCAGTGAGTACAACGTTTTCGGTATATTGATCTTGATAACTATCAGCAACTACCAACTCAACTGTGATGACGATGTCTTCTGTATACTGATCTTGATATGAGTCTGCAGGGAATAGACCAATTCCAGATAACAAGATATTCTCTGTATATTGATCCTGATAACTATCATCTACCTCAAGATTAATAACCAGACCGACATTCTCTGTGTATTGATCTTGGTAACTGTCTGCTACAACAAGTGAGAAGCCAGAGATAAGGATGTTTTCTGTATACTGATCTTGATAACTATCTGCTACATCCAACTCTATTCCAACTTCAAGAGTTATATTCTCAGTGTATTGATCCTGATAGGAATCTGCTACAACAAGTTCAACTGCTACTTCGTAGTCATTCTGTACTGCTCCTACTTCAACTCCATCGGTAGCTATCCTTGTGGCTCCAATATTCACAGATGAGGTAAGGACAGGCTCATCGTAGCCCTGTACTGCTCCTTGGTCCGTTGCACCAGTGACTATGTGCGTTGCACCTTGGTTAGTAAAGCTAACAGTTAGGCCTGTGCTCTGTGATGCACCAATCTCTGTGGCATCAGTGGTGATGAGACCTGCACCTATGTTAGCATAACTCGCCATTAACTGACTCCTAACCTAAGAGAGAATCCTGCATTCACAAGAGGTGAGTTGTTCTTAAGACTGAAGTTCCCTCCTGCTGCGTCATGAAAAGTTGGATCAATATTTACTGCATTCGAACCCTTAGCACTATTGTCTTCTGTTGAACCATTATCCCATGACATATCTCTCGTATTATTATACCAATTATTATAATCGAAATAAGCACTTTCTATAACAGTGCCTGCTGTATTACATTTAAAACCATCAGTACAATTTGAAATAGTATTATTGATAAATGCATCCATGATTGCATTAGTTGCCATAATAATTCCAGCAGTACAATTATAGATAGTGCAATTTACCACACTTATCGTATCAGAACCTGATATATTTATTCCAACAGTTGTAGAAGTATCAAAAATACATGATTGCATAACAGTACCAGTATTAGGAAAAATACCTTCTGGTGTATCATGTACATAACAACCTAAAATTAAGTTTGTTCCTCCAGAACATTCAATACCTACACCGTAATCTGCAACTACTTCACAATCAATAATTTTACATGCTCCACCTGTATATAAAGCAATACATGTAGCAGAGTTATAAGAGTTATATGCATAGCAATTAACCACAGTGCAGTTATCATCAACCTCAAAAACTCTTGCTGTTCGTTGACCAGCTACACGTAAATTCCTTATCACATAATAATCTTCTACTGTAAAAGATGTAGCAGAGTCACCAGAGACATCAAACAGTGGTCGAGCAGTTCCATCAGCCCAATCAGACGGAACTGGAGGTTCATTGGTAGTTCCAGAGGCAACACCAATAATAGTTATAGGTAATAGGTAGGTTCCACTTCGTCCTGTATTAATATCACTACTGACAGTGTACGTTCCTCCAGCAACATAGATATTATCTCCTGCAGCTACCGTAGTCTCAAGGAAAGTCTCAAGATCACTAATGTCGAATGCATTAGCCCAGTCTGCTCCAGTTTGCCCTCCAGCTCCTGCTACTGTTACATAATAATTTGCCATATCAACCTATCCCCAACCTCATAGAGAATCCTGCATTAATAAGTTCTGAAGTACTACTTAGAGTAAAGTTCCCTCCTGTACCATCAATGAAACCAGGATTATTTGCAGTTGCATTCTCTCCCTTGGCACTGTTATCCTCTGTGGAACCATCATCCCAACTCATATCTCTTGTATTATTATACCAATTGTTATAATCAAAATAATGTGAATCTTGGATAACTCCACTAAAAGCACCCTTAAAACCATCTGTACAATTAGATATAGTGTTGTTTAAATAGAAAACTCTAAGTGATCCTGCATCAGCTTCAAGACCTGTAGTGCAATTATATATCGTATTACCAATTATATCTATCTGATCATTACTAAATGTCCAAACACCTAGAGCACTATTAGCAACAACATTACCTATAAAGGTAGTATCACCTCCAAGATAAACATTATAAAGACCACAATCATGAAAATAACAATTCATTATAAAAGCATCTGAAACAGAAACCAAGCCTCTTCCATAAGTAGCTTCACACTCACAATCAAAAAGTCGTGTATCAGCACCTATGTAAAGTGCTCTAACACCAGTATTATTATAATTATTTGAAAAATAGCAATTATGGACATGGCAATAATTACCTGTTCTAAACAAGCCATAACTCGTATTACTTCTCTGCCCAGTAACTTGGATATTCATCACTATATAATACGCAGCAACTTCAAAGTATGTAGTTGCACTACCAGAAAAATCAAACAACGGACGTTCAGTACCAATTGCATAATCTGCGCCAGTAGGTGGCTCTGCAGTCGTAGTGCTCTTAACTCCAATAATATGAATATAAGCTGCTGTACCTCCAGTACGAGTAGTGTAAATCGTACTATTACAGGTATACGTTCCACCAGCTACGAAGTAACGATCTCCAGCTACCACAGTAGCCTCTATATGAGTCTCAAAATCACTAATATCAAAGGCATTAGCCCAATCAGCACCAGTCTGACTCCCTGCCCCTGTAGTAGTTACATAGTAATTTGCCATATCAAGTCACTCCTAACCTTATTGCAAACCCTGCATTGATAAGTGCTGAGTCAGTCTGCAAAGTGAAGTTTCCATTTGGTGCATCTGTGAAGCCTGGATCTACATTCAATGCATTCGATCCCTTAGAACTATTATTCTCTGTGCTTCCATTATCCCAAGACATATCTCTTGTATTATTATACCAATTATTATAGTCCAGTACTATTCCCCCTGTTTGTGGGACATCTGAATAGTTTGCTATAAATCCATCTGTACAAGTATCAATTGTATTATTCAGCATAAATATACCTTGAGAATTAAAAAACAATACTCCAGCAGTACAATTGTAAATAGTATTATTTATTATACTCACTCCAGAATCAGAAGATATACTAATTCCAGTAGTGCAGGTATCAAATATACAACCAATAATTTTTACTCCTGATGTACAAACAGTACCAGAACCTGAATCATGCATATAACAATTTAATAAACAAAGATGTCCATCCCCATATGTTGCGGTATAAGTATCCGATACACATTCACAATCATACAAAGTCCCATAAAATCCAACATATATAGCACCGCCAGTTGTATATGTATTTTGTACATAACAATTTACTGCGTGGCAATTGTCATCTAAAGTAAGCAATCCTGAAGTATATTGACCAGATATTCTCATATTGCGAATAATTAAATAATCTCCATTCCACACTAAACCTGTAGATGAAGAACCAGAAAAATCAAAAAGAGGACGAGCAGTACCTTCTGCCCAATC
>PIWD01000035.1 GCA_003354005.1 Gammaproteobacteria bacterium
GTTCGGGTAACATTGGGCAGAGGGCATAAACCGTTGCATGGTATAGCAAGACATATGCTAGATCCAGCCTTACGCGATGTGGATCTGGTATCAGTTCCAACGCATAAAGCACTTAAACCACTGATCGATAGTACAGGCAAGGTGATTAACGTGCGTGATGTTCACAATCTAGCAGAACTCGACGTCGCTCTTGCAGACGCTGATACCAATGTAATCGCTGTGCATGGCACTATTGTTGAAGATGATACCAAAACACTCGCTACAGATCAGACGATTACAGGTGGCCGTCATGTATTTGAAGCAGAAGGTCAAACCTTCACTGCCAAACTATCAGGTGGTGGTACATTAGATGCTGTTGATGCAAAAACAGATGTCTTACATCTAACTACTGACAATACAGTACGTGACCTGACGCTAAGAGCAAATTCAGATATCAATTTTGATGTTGATATTATAGAGGTCGCAGTTCCTTCTGTATCACTAGGTCAGTTAACAATTGATAGTATTGTGGGCAACTCATCTATCAATTTAGAGCAAGACGTAAATACAGAGGCCATTATAACGATTACAAATAATACAATTGATGCTACTAGGATCGGTATTAATATTTGGGCAGATAGTGGAAGTATAACGATTGATAGATTCTATAATAATACGATTGATGCTGGTAGGTACGGTGTTGAAATTTCCTCAACTAGCAATGGAAATATCACGATTGATGGACTCCATGATAATACGATTGATGCTGGTTGGGATGCTGTTGAAATTTGGGCAAATAATGATGGAAGTATAACGATTGATAAATTCCATGATAATACGATTGATGCTGCTAGGAACGGTGTTGAAATTTGGGCAAATAATGATGGAAGTATAACGATTGATAAATTCCATGATAATACGATTGATGCTGCTAAGGACGGTGTTGAAATTTGGGCAAATAATGATGGAAGTATAACGATTGATAAATTCCATGATAATACGATTGATACTGCTAGGTACGGTGTTGAAATTTCCTCAACTAGCAATGGAAATATCACGATTGATGGACTCTATAATAACATTATCAGTGGCGATCAGGCTGTTCTCTTAAGTGGTGACGATGGTGCTAGCATGATGATTTCAGGTTTTTATGGGAATACACTAACTGCTGCTTCAGATAGTAATACTATGAGTGTGGAGGCAGAAGATGAAGCTACAATCAATATAACAAAGTTCTACGACAATACGTTCAAAGAGGGTGAAACTAATGTTTATCTTCACACAGATGGAGGAAGTGAAGAGGGTAGTATCACTATTTCCGTCGTGCATCCTGATGATCCCCTATCTGAAAGCATATCGTTGTCACAAGCTAATACAGGCACAGGTGGTGGTGGGGATCTAAGCGTTGTAACAAGTGGTGAGAATATTGAAATTAACCCTGAGTAACAAGCACGATTAGGTGAATGGCTCGAGTCTGCTAGGTTCTTGAGCCGTACGTGTCGCTGCTAATAGTCTATGATAATCGAGATTATCTAGGTTAGTCTATACCGTCAACGTGGTTGCATGCCAAAATATTTCTTACCTGGCATCTATTTTGGAGTGATCAGCCTTATAAGCTGATGCTTGTTGTAATAAGGTTGTGGCATGCTGGCGTGTTTCTTCTGTGATGGTAATTCCCCCTAGCATACGTGCTATTTCCTCAACGCGTTGGGAGGAGTCAAGGTTATGTATCTTAAGTTGTGTTGCATCTTCCCTATGTTGTTTATGAATCTTCCAGTGTGTATCGGCAAGCATTGCTACTTGTGGTAAGTGTGTGATACAAATAATTTGTGTTCCTTGTGCGAGTTGCTGCAGCATCTGGCCGACCATTTCACCTACTGCACCACTGATACCAACATCTACTTCATCAAAAATAAAGGTAGAAGCATGGTGTAGGGGGGTTGTGACAAGTGCTGTTGCTAGGCTGATACGTGAGAGTTCACCACCAGAAGCAATTTTATTGAGGGGCTGCGCATTATAACCAGGATTTGGTGCAATGAGAAAGCTTATTGCATCGTGACCATGTGGCTTGGGAGGGCTTGATTGAGCACCATCTTGTACAATTTTTACCTCAAATTGAGCGTGTGGAATACCGAGTTGTCGGATTAAATGAGTCATTTTTTGGTTAAATGGTCTGGCTGCTTGCATGCGTGCTTGGCTAAGCTCCATTGCAAGCTTGTTGTAGGTCAGTAGGTGTTGTTCAAGCTGTTGTTGTAGCACTGTTTCTTGTTCAGCCTGAAGGGTTAGTTGAGCTTGTTGAGTGGCAAGTTGAGACTGAATGGTTGGAAGGTTATCAATAGATGTATCATGTTTGCGTGCTATCGCGTGTAGCTGTGCTAATTTTTGATCAATTTCGGCTAATCCCTGTGGACTCACAACAATCTGTGCTAGGTATGCAGTTAATTGTTCGGAAGCTTCATCGAGGTAAATTCCTGCTTGTTGTAGGAGGTTGCAACAACTATTTAATGTATCAGTTTTAGCTTGTAGTTGCATCAGTTGTTTAAGAACTTGCTGCACTTGGGAACAAATTGGGTTATGATCGGTATCTTGCAATTGGGTTAAGCATGCCTGACCTTGCTGTAAGTGATGTTCAGCGTGGCTTAATTGTTGGTGGGTCTGTTGTAGCAGTTCTAAATCACCGCATGTGGTCAGTAACTCCGTTAGTTCTTGATATTGATACTGAAGCCAAGCTTGTTGTTGCTGGTGCGTATCGGGCATTGTGATTTTTTCTAATTGCTGTTTTGTATGCAGCCAATGACGATAACATTCTGAAACCGCTTGTTGCAGTGGGCGTAGGTTAGCATATTGATCAAATAAAATGCGTTGATAGTCATTCTTTAACAATTGTTGCTGTTGGTGTTGGTGGTGGCTATGTATTAAATGTTGACTGAGTTTCCGCAAGTCTTGTAAAGCACAAGGGCGATTGTTAATGTAGTGATACGAACGGCCTTGTTTCGTTATTTCTCGATGTAATATGCACTGTCGCGTGTTATCAGTACCCCATGCCTGTTGTTTTAGCCACTGATGTGCAGGAGAGGGTTCTATTATATCGAAATGTGCCGTGATTGTTGTGCAGCGTTTGTCGTGCAATAACTTGCTATCAACACGGGCACCTAATAAGAGATTAAGGGCTTCTAGGATAATTGATTTTCCAGCACCAGTTTCACCAGTGATCACATTCAAGCCACGACTAAAATCAATCGTCAGCATTTGAATGATCGCAAAGTCCTTAATGTGCAGACGTGCCAACATGTTCTTTGCTTTCCCAGTGCAATTTACTGCGTAGGGTTTGAAAGTAATTGTAATCGTGTGGGTGAATCAAGCGAACGGTCTGCTCGTATTTTTTAATATGCAGTGTTGCACAAGCTGACATCAGTATACAAGGTCGACTATCGCAGCTGATATGAGCCTGAACACCTCCTGCATTGCGTAGCTGGATTGTAATTGTATCATCCGCATTGATCACGATCGGTCTGCTACTTAAATTATGTGAAAATATCGGCACGAGTACCACGACATTTAAGCTTGGATAGAGGATAGGCCCCCCACCTGACAGGGCGTACGCTGTTGAACCAGTAGGTGTTGCTATGATTAAGCCGTCGGAACGTTGGGTGCAGACGAATTGCCCGTTGATCATGATTTCAAATTCGATTAATTTTGGGCCTTGCTTTGGTGATAGGGTGATTTCATTGAGAGCAGTATCGCAATAAGTAGCCACTTGCTCTGTATGGGATACAGCACAAGTCAGAACAGTTCGCTGTTCTTCAATATAGTTGCCATCGAGCACAGACGTGATCTTTTCTAGCTCGTGGGGGTAAACATCCGCTAAAAACCCTAAACGACCACGATTAATGCCAAGAATAGGTAGATCGTGTGTCAAAGCAAGCTGTGCTGTGTTCAAAAAATTACCATCACCACCAACACTTAAGAGTAAATCACAGTGATTAGCTAATGTATCATCTTGGATTATCGACAGATTGTGTGGAGGTAACTGCAAATTTTCCGCTGTTTTCTTTTGAATATAAACAATATCGGACTGTTTGTTCAAGTGTTTAATTAAGTTAGTGAATACAGGCGCAGCATCCATATTGTGGTGACGGCTTATAAGAGCAATACGTTTAAAAGGTTGGGACGTTGTCATTAAGTATCCTCATCATCGTCATTCAAAAACTGTGTTGCGTACTGTACCTTACAACCTGTTTCCCGTAGGAAAAATAGCGTGACAATCAATCCAATCAGTGAGGACAGAGGGACAACAAACAGTGCTTGACGGTAATTGAGCAAGGTATAACTGGGCATGCCATTGATGATAAGGCCGTGCCAGTTTGATTTTAAGATAATGCCGATGAGTGGTTGTAAAATAATACCCCCAAAGATAACTGCCATATTATTAAATCCAACTGCTGTTCCTTCTACAGTTGCAGGATTATTATCCTGCACTACACCAAAGGTAACGACTTGTGCTGCAGCAGATACACCAATTAAAAATAGTAAAATGTACATTGCGGGCCAGTGGATATGGTGACCATAAATAACAACTGTCGAAGCAATAAGACCAATCATATAGCATATAATGAGTGGGACATTACGACGTTTAATGTAATTAGACCACCAACCGACAATAGGGCTGCTCACGGCAACGCCAACCCAGATAGCAGAGATGCCAGTTGCTGCCGTAATAAGGTTTGTATGATAATGCTGTGTTAAAAAGGGAACCCCCCATAAACTAGCGAGCACAGTAATAGGAGCCCAACTTGCAAAGCCACAGATACCGACCCACCATGTTTGTGGATTTTTTAAAACAATTGCGAGACGTCTAAATTCATCCGAGTGTTTTTTATCGTGAATTTTAGGAATATGAAGCTCCTTTGGTGCATCGCGAATTACCAACCAATAAATTACAGTAAGCATTAGCCCAAAACATGCTGCACCTAGCATTACAGTTCTCCAGCTTATGTGTTGTGTTAATGCAGCAATAGGTGCCGTGCCAGCTATAGCACCAATACAGCCTAGGAACTGAATCCCCCCAATAATGCAGGCAAAATACCGCGGTGGAAACCAGCGTGCAACGAGCACCAGAGCACTTACAAAGGCAAAGGAAGAGCCGAACCCAATAAATGAGCGACCAATAGCAGCTATATAAATATGTGTAGTTGCACTGAATAAGAACACCCCTAATGCGCAAAAAGCAACAGAAATTGTAATTAACAAACGTGGGCCATAACGGTCAATCAATAACCCAGCAGGGATTTGCATTGGTGCATATGCGTAGAAAAATAGGGAAGAAAGAATACCAAACATTTTGGCATCTATATGAAAAGTCTGCATCAATTCTGTCATAATAACACTGGGAGTTACACGTAGAAAGAACTCATATACATAAAATGTACTGGCTAGTATACAGATGATCCATGCAAGCAGTCGTTGATTATGGGCAGGATGGTGGTGGAGGGGTTGAGTCGTAGTTTTATCTTTCATAATGTGTTCCTTTAAGATGATCTCTATTTATTGGGACATACTTAAGGAACTATTCTAAATGATAGGCAGGGCAGTACGCAAGTGACATGACTCACTTCTACGCTAGTTCAACCGGTATTACAGAGGTTGAATTTTCTGATAATTCTGACTTTCGCTCTTGCTCCGTATATTCTTCGAGTTTTTGTCTAAAATATACTGATTTTTAGTAAGCATATATTTTTTACTTGTGATAATAGTTTTGCAACTGATTGTAATAGCAGAATATCTTTTATTTGGTACATGAACTACATCCACGATAACTATATGCTTGGGGTTATCTTTAAAGGGATTGTACATCTTATTAAATGTTTCTTTTTTCTCTGCTACATCTTTTGCTATGAGGTAAAAGCATCTTAAAGCAATAGCACCAAATATAAAGAAAGTGGCTGCGGTTAGGTATAGCATTACCGATGCTTGCGTAAGGCCGATTGCTAAAGCAACTGTTGGCCAGGCGAGCAACGCGATTGACATTGCAATACATGCAACTGCAAAAACCAGAGGTACAACACATCTGGGACTGGTATAGGATATAAGGTTAAAGCAAATATAATACGAATAGATATCTAAATACTGCGCCATACTATAGAAAAAAATCAGTACCATGCCCACAGGGAAGGTATGGAATGCAGTGAGCAAATTAACTATTACTATCACAGTACCACCCAAAAATAGTAAACCTTTTTGCTTTCCCACCAAATCCAGCCCTAAATTCAGCTTGTCCTGGGAGAGTGAAATGGAAATGGCAATATTCGTTATCACAAATATAGAAAAGAAAATAATCTGTAATGAGATAGTAGCAACCGCACCTATAAATACCATGCTAAGAAAAAACGGTGTGCTGATGAAAACTAAACCAATTATTGTTACTGCTGCCAGCGTTAGCAATAGCCAGAAGAGACTATATCCTTTGTCCCATGCCTTGTTACTCGATGTATTCGTTTTGCTCACAGTAGACTTTGATGGTATTTCTGAATCCTTGGTATATTCAGGCTCAGGTGAATTTTCTGGGGTGTGAGGTGAACAATAACATCCAGAACTACTATTACTTTCTGTTTCTGAACTAGTATCTTTGTGATTGAAATAATTCCTATTGCTGAACATGCCAGTTTTCCCTTGCATTCGAGCTATCACGGATAGTGTAACATATTTTTTCATTACGGCCAAGCGTCAACGAAATCTGACATCCGGATCACTCCAGCAGTGTAGCACACTAATTGTATTCTGAGAAAGCATTTTGAAGTAACTAAACTAAACATTGACATATGATGACATCAAACAGCTCTCCAACGTATATCTCATTCTACTGGAAAGGAGATTTATTTCCAGGGAACTGCTGATTGGGAGTCTTCCACTTTTAGGTAGGAGTAGTTTCACGAAATCACACATAAAATAATATTCCATGCTACAATACGAGTCATCGTTCGTAGTTGAGCATTGAAACTTATGTACTCAGGACCACTTAATATAGCAATTCGCGCTGCAAGAGAAGCGGGCAAATTCTTACTGCAAGCAAGTGAGCGTGTGCAATATATAAAAGTGACAGAGAAAAGTCGTAATAATTTTGTCACTGAAATTGATCGCTGTGCTGAAAAAATTATTATCAATATCTTGAAAGATGCTTACCCAGATTATCATATTCTAGCAGAAGAGAGTGCCCCGACTGATCGATTATCGGATCTCTGTGATGCCAAAGCATGTTTATGGATTATTGATCCACTTGACGGAACTACAAACTATATTCATCGTTTCCCTAATTTCTGTGTATCTATCTCCCTGAAAAGGAATGGTCATTTAGAATCTGGGGTTACCTATGATCCCATACGTGATGAATTATTCACGGCACAACGGGGGCTTGGGAGCTTCCTCAACCAACAGCGTATACGTGTCAGTAAGCACCGTACACTATCTGGAGCCTTATTGGGGACAGGCTTCCCCTTTAAGGAGCGACATCTTCTATCAGCCTACCTTAATAGCTTCTCAGCACTGTTTCAACAAGCTGCTGGTATTCGGCGTGTAGGTTCTGCTGCCTTAGACCTGGCTTATATTGCCTGTGGGCGTTTGGATGGTTTTTGGGAACTTGGGCTAGCACCTTGGGATATTGCTGCTGGGGCACTGCTCATTGAGGAAGCAGGAGGTTTTATTATGGATATTCACGGTGGCGACCGCTACCTGCAAACAGGTGGCGTGATTGCAGGCAATGTTGATATCTTAAAGCGAATACAACAAGCTATTACACCACATATGGGTGATATTTTGGAATCCTAAGTTCTGTGTTTTATTGGTTGTTTAACACAACTATGGCGGTCAAGTCCTAGTTTTAGTGCTAAAGCTCCAGCGATATAGATTGATGAATACGTACCGATAAGAATGCCGGCTAGGAGTGCCCATGAAAAACCCTCTAAGACAGGGCCACCCCAGATTATGAGTGCGATAACTACCAGTAGTGTTAGGGCAGATGTCATGATAGTGCGCGATAGCGTGTCATTAATAGCATGATTGAGTACAGTTTTAGGTATGCTATTGGGCATTTTTCTGAAATTCTCACGGATACGGTCGTATACGACGATTGTGTCATTCAATGAATATCCGAGTACTGTCAGTAATGCTGCAAGTCCGATTAAATTAAATTCAAGTTGTGTTACGGCAAACAATCCTAGAATAACGACAGGATCGTGAATTAAAGCAATGGTGGCACTAAAGGCGAAACGATAATCAAAGCGTAAGGCAATATAAAGCATCGTTGCAATCAGTGAAATTAAAACAGCCAGAATACTATGCAATATCATCTTTTTACCGACCTGTGGGCCGATGAACTCAATTTGTTGTCGTTCCGCTTTTGGTAGTGCCTTATGCAACAGTTGCTTGACAGCTTCTATAGATTGTTTTTGTGTTGAAAGACGAATCAGAACTGTCTGACTATCACCATACAACTGTATTGATGCCTTATCAATATGCTGCCGTGATAGCTGTGTGCGAACCTGATCTAATTGGATAGCCTTTGGGAATCGTAGGGTTGCTTGTATACCACCAGTAAAATCAAGACCCAAATTAAGCCCATTGATTGCTAAAAATATAATTGCAGTAATGCCCAAAATAGCAGAAAATAAAGTTGCCCATTTAGATTGCTTCATGAAGTCGATATGTGTTTGACCGAAAAATTCCATCGTTTATGACTCACTAAATACCAATTGAAAGACGATTAACCCCTTGACGATGATATGTCGCGTCAATGCAGGCACGGGTGAGAAAAACAGCCGTGAACATTGATGTGAGCAAACCAACCGTTAGCGTCACTGCAAAACCTTTGACAGCACCCGATCCCAAAGTATAAAGAATCAATGCAACAATCAAGGTTGTAACATTAGCATCAACGATCGTCGCAAACGCACGCTGATAACCAGCTTGAATGCTGGCCAATGGTGAATGGCCACGCCGTAACTCTTCACGGATACGTTCGTTAATTAACACATTAGCATCAATCGCCATGCCTACCGTAAGAACAATACCAGCAATACCTGGTAGCGTGAGGGTAGCACCCAGTAAAGAAAGCACAGCCAGAATACATAAGATATTAATTACTAAGGCAAAGTTTGCGACAAGACCGAAATAATGATAGTACAGCAGCATAAACAAGAATACCAATAGAGAACCGATGACGACCGCTAGAACACCTTTGTGAATATTATCTTGACCAAGACTAGGGCCAATAGTGCGCTCTTCAACAATGTGGACAGGGGCTGGTAGGGAACCAGAGCGTAACAATAGGGCAAGTTTGCTCGCATATTGCAAGGATGCTAAACCCGTAATGTCAAAATTGTGCCCCAGTGCTGATTGAATTGTTGCAACGCTAATCACGCGCTGGGTGTAAATAGGGGTGGGCTTATCGGATTTTCGATTTGATGCGTGGCTTGCTGATGTATCTGGTGTAGGAGGATGCTTTACTTCTACGTAAACAACAGCCAATGCCTTCCCAATATTGAGAGCACTTGCTTCACTGAAATGACGTTGCTCATTGCTACTGTCCAAATGAATATTGACTGCTGGTCGACCATCTCGCATTACAGCACTGGCATAGGTAATTGCATGACCCGTTAACAGTACCGTATTTTTAAGCAGCAGTGGGTATTGTCGGTAGTATTGCAACTGTGATTCAGGAGGCAGGATGCCAGTTTTAACAACCTGCTCAGGATTATTGGCATGATCAACTAAATGAAAGCGAAGTGTCGCTGTTTTTCCTAATAAATCCTTGGCTTGTGCTGTGTCCTGAATACCAGGTAAATCAACGCTGATATTTTCTTTGCCTTGGCGTTGTACGATGGCTTCGCTGATACCTAATTCATTCACACGATGTCGTAGGGTCGTCATTGTTTGTTCAATCGCATAATCAAGCATTTTATGGATCTGAGTTGTTTGTAAGCTTGCATCTAATAGGTAACGATTTGCTGTATCATGCCTTGTAAAGGTGTAGGTAGTGAATAATTGCACTAAAGCTTCTTGAGCCTTCTGGCGTGCCTCAGTATCACGAAATGACAAGCGCAATGTATTAGCACTTTGTTTATGTATATTGGCATAATGGATGTGTTTTTTGCGCAAACATTGAGTGATCATACGTAAATCACTATCACGACGTGTGCGTAAAAGATTTTCTGTATCCACTGCCAGCAAAAAGTGCACTCCACCACGTAAGTCAAGCCCTAACTTCATGGGTGTCGCGCCAATAGCCCTCAACCAGGCGGGTGTTTTAGTAGCAAGTTGAATCGCAATACTATACTGATCACCCAATATATGTAATAAGACCTGTCTTGCGCGCAGTTGTTCCGCTTCCTGGTAGAAACGAACCAACAAACTAGGGGAGGTCTTATAAGTCACTTTCTCAATAGAACGATACCGAATACGTCGCTCATCTAGCAACTGAGCAACACGTTCAGTCAGTGTCACACCTATAGAAGCCTGCTCTTTGCTGGCAATTTGTAATGCTGGGTCATCTCCATATAAATTAGGCAACGCATAGACGGTGACCAATACAATTACAAATAACAGAAAGATGGTCTTCCAGTATGAGACACCTGTCTGCTTCATGAGATTTTTTTATTAGCAGCCAATTTAGTCTTTGATTTTTTAGTGGTTGATGTAGCCTTTGACTCTATTGCTTTTGCCTCTACATTTTGTGGAGCATCCAAACCACCTTTAGGCAAAGATTGTGCAATAGAGCGTTTCTGGAAGGTTAATTCAGTTTTGCTTGGTGTCAGAACCATAACGTATTGATCATCAACCTCTTTAATTGTGCCAACTAAACCACCTGTAGTCACTACTTCATCACCAACGGCCAGCCCTGAAAGCAATTGCTTTTGTTGCTTCTGCTGCTTCATCTGTGGTCGTATAAGCAGAAAATAAAAAATAACACCAAATGCGAGTAGCATTGGTAAAGAAGATAACACTCCACTCGCAGACATGTGCCCTGCTGTGCTTGCAGCAAATGCATCATTTATCCCAAACCATGTTGATACTGACATATTATTAAACTCCTATAAGTTGTTGTATTGACTTCCACACTTCCCTGAAAGAAGGTGATCACTGAATTAGAGCCTCGGGATGCTACTAGACATCTAGCTTGCAGAGACACCTGATTCACCAAAGCTGCCAATGAATCCTCTATTATTTTATTTGACATCCTCCCCTCCATAAAGAAAGGGTATCCCTATTACTAAGCTGGTTGTTGGTCACCCATCGCCAGAGGTTCCTGCTTCATCGAATCAGCTAATGCCATCTCTCCACAGGCTAACACGACATGCCCTGCCGCTAAGTGAACTTTAACAGCTTAGTGTGGAATAGTCAAGAAATATTAGATTAGGCAAGCTACTCCTTTATCACTTACTTAGCAGGGATAAATTTATTCATCGGGAACTACTGTGTAATAGGAATAGGTGTCAGTCGAATTTTTCAAGATATTTTTTACAAAAAAACAAGGTTGCTTTTTCCTGACTCTTATTGCATAGTGGGTGTAGTTGGAAATAGACAATATGCTATAGTGTCGTGGCGTGATATTTAGGACACGCTGTTTTCTTTATCGCTGTAAAGAAGAAAAAAGTGGTAGGTAAAGCAAAGGTGCATCTATCAAGCTTGTGTAGCCCCCTATAATAGGTCGGCTGCGACAGGCGCAGATGAAAAATTAAGATATCAATTAAAATTAAGGGAATAAATAATGAAAACTATATGTGCACGAAAAAGCCTTGTGCTTGCGAGCTTACTTGCCAGTATGCCCATCGTTGCGAAAACGATACAAGCACCTTCATCCTATTGGGATAGTTACTTAAGTGTTGGGGGGTATTATTTCTCTGAGCGTCCTAGGGCAGCAGGTGTGGTCAACGCATTTTTGCCCATCCCTAAAGCACAGTCACCCTCATCACTCTACTACTTAGATATACGTGGACTCGATAAATCAGGGCCATCTTGGGAAGGCAATTTGGGTCTAGGCTACAGGAAGCTCAATACAGGCAAGCAGTTGTTATATGGCATGTATGCGTTTTATGATCGTCAGCGATCAGAGAATAGGCATTATTTTACCCAAATTACCTTAGGGGGCGAATACTGGCAACAACAATGGTTTGTGGGTGGTAACGTTTATATTCCAGTTGGCAGGACGGTTATTGATGATTCATCACTTAATACTACAACAATGCAAACAAATGGTGCTTACCGAAACATATACTATGGCAAAGGCCAGGATGTGGCTTATCCTGGTATTGACCTAGAAGTAGGCTATGAATGGCGTCCTGGAATTATTGGATACTTGGGTGGTTATTACTTCGATCGAAGTGGCTTTAGCAGTGTCAAAGGTCCGTTAGCACGTATTGAATACAGCTACAAAGATCATATGGGCAAAAAATTGCTAGGCACTCTAGATGACTTAAGATTGTTCGCGCAAATACAACATGATGAACCACGTGGTACACGTCTCTACGTGGGGGCACAAGTTCGGGTAACATTGGGCAGAGGGCATAAACCGTTGCATGGTATAGCAAGACATATGCTAGATCCAGCCTTACGCGATGTGGATCTGGTATCAGTTCCAACGCATAAAGCACTTAAACC
>PIWD01000064.1 GCA_003354005.1 Gammaproteobacteria bacterium
TGAAGGTTCGAATCCTTCTCCGCTTTCCAAAATTTGGTTGGATAGTTTAATTGGTAAAACAGCCGTCTACCGGATGTCCGATACAGGTTCGAATCCTGGGCCAACCTCCAAAATTGAACGAGTGTAAAATGTGAACCGGGCCATAACACACTTATGGAAACGACACACACTTGTTCATTAAAATTTGTTGACACTTGAGTCAGCGTTTCAGTACGCGAGCAGTTAAGGTCTGTTGACTCAAAGATTGATTCGAGAAGTCAACCGGAGTGGATGTGCCCGTTCAATCACACATTCGCCTTTTAGAAATTACGGGTAGTTGTTTCCGAGCGGCAAAGGAAGCGGGTTGTAAACCCGTTGTGAAAGCTTCGCAGGTTCGAGTCCTGTACTACCCATTAAAATTTGGATAGATGGCTGAGTGGCTGAAGGCGCTGGTTTTGAAAACCAGAGGGCGAGAGTCCCGTGGGTTCAAATCCCACTCTATCCTCCAACATTGGAAACATGGCTGAGTGGTTTAAGGTACTGCCTTGCTAAGGCAATGGGCGAGAGTCCCGTGGGTTCGAATCCCACTGTTTCCTCCAAGCACTATGATAATGCGCGGTGATTTGCGGATGTGTTGTTGGTTAAAGCCCTTCGTCACATTGGGAGCTAGCTGTTCCCCATTATCACTTTTTAAAACTGAATATATGGGTCGGTAGTTCAACTGGCAGAATAACGGTTTACAAAACTGCAGATCAGGGTTCGAATCCCTGCCTTCCTATTTTTGTGGTATCCTTCATCTGAGAAGGAGACCAACATGAAAATTTTATATATTGTTCTCTTGGTTCTGGTCGGCTGTCATGGGTCAGAATTGCGTCTCGGCACAATCCACAACTTCACAAATGATTCTGGGTATGGTGTCTCAAATGCCGGTGGTTACGGTTCTTCTGTCTACAGCTACGAACATGGCGACGAAAAAGCTCTGTGGCTTGAATTGGCGTTCCAGTTGTCCCCAAAATCAATTGTGTTGGACAATTCCAAAGAAATAGCAGATATGCTACCGGTTGCAAATGTGCCCCTTGTGAACAATGTCATACCCATTCCAACAATTCCAAAACCTAATATATATACAGATTTAGAGCCTCAAATTGTTTTAATTGAAAATAGGCTGGACCAATTAGAGAAGAATGCCGAAGGTATGATCAGCTGGAACAGTTTGCTGGTGAATGGTGGCGGTGGCACAGGTGGCCTTGCAACGATAGCATATCTTACTGTTTTATATAGGCGCAGGAAATCAAACGGAATAGTACAGGAGCCGTCATGATGCCAGTTAAGAAGAATTCAATTAAATACAGGGGCCTTAGGAGCTGGAAATATCAAGTTAGGAATGATTACAAAGTTAACACTCCTGTAATTGGATTCACTCATAAATCCATGTTCCTTGAGCTGGACAATGATGGGCTGTTAACGGTTAAGCACGGCTACTGCTGGGACGGTCCTTCAGGACCTACATGGGATTCGAAGAATGCAATGCGAGGAAGCCTAGTTCATGATGCTTTCTACCAAATGATGAGAAATGGAATAGTCCCTCAAAAGTGGAGGCCAATAGTTGACGAGCTGTTTCATACAATGATTGTAGAAGACAAAATGGGAGGCTTTAGGGCATGGTACTTTCACAGAGCAGTCAGAATGTTTGGTGGTAAGGCTGCAGCAAAGAAAGCCCAATTACCGGATAGACAAGCACCATAAGTTACAGGGAATATGAAAGGGATAGGAAAGCATTTAGACTTTCAGTTGAGACTTCTCCTTTCTTTGCTGGCATAAGATCAGTTAAAAATAAACCTGAATTCCATAAAGAATACCTTGATATTGCAGCCGATTATCTAGGTATCTGGATTGCATTCGATCCAGATCAAATCCCAGTCAAACCTGCAGCAGTGCCGATAGAAGATATAAAAGCAGAACAGAGATCATTCAATGTGAAGGACACAATTGATGCTTTGTATGCTGAAGCAATAGAAGCAACGGATAACAACATTTCAGCTGCGGCAAAGCTGCTAGGTGTTAATGTCAAAACAGTTTTCAATTGGAGAAAGAGCAAGGGGTACGAAAAGAAATATGTTAAATGAGGCAGATACACCAACTAAAAGTAGCTGGCCAGCCGAATCAGTTGAAATGAGAACAGCTTCTGATTTGATACCTTATGCAAACAATGCTAGGACACATTCAGAAGCCCAAGTAAAGCAAGTCGCAGCATCCATCAGAGAATGGGGTTGGACGATTCCAATACTTGTTGATGAGAACGATAGTATAATTGCAGGTCACTGTCGAATCATGGCTGCTAATCTTCTGAAGATCGAAAAAGTCCCTGTAATGGTTGCAAAGGGATGGAGCGACACACAGAAGAAGGCATATATCCTCGCAGATAACAAATTGGCTTTAAACGCAGGGTGGGATGATGATTTACTCAAGATAGAGATAGCAGAGTTGAAGGACGCTGATTTCGACATCGGGTTGACTGGTTTTGATATCGGCGAGCTTGATATAATTACACATGTTGAGGTTGACCCTGATGCAGAAGCTCCAGACCCTGAAGTTCCTGAGGTTCCATCTGAACCAATTACAAAGCCAGGCGATATAATAAAGCTCGGCGAGCATACTTTAGTATGCGGGGATTGCAGGGACGTTAATGTTGTTAAAGCATTGCTCGGAGATGATAAAGTAGACGTTGCGTTTACATCTCCGCCTTATGCCAGCCAAAGGAAGTACGACGACACATCTGGGTTCAAGCCTATTAGGCCCGATGATTATGTTGATTGGTTCGAAGCCGTTCAGGCATCTGTAGCTAGCGTTTTAGATTCAAAAGGTTCATGGTTTGTAAATATAAAAGAGCACTGCGAAGACGGTCAACGCTCATTATATGTCAACGATCTTACAATAGCCCATGTTCGTTCGTGGGGATGGAGGTACATAGATTCGTTGTGTTGGACTCATGGAGGTTTTCCTATATCTAACGCTGGCAGATTTAAAAACGCATGGGAGCC
>PIWD01000116.1 GCA_003354005.1 Gammaproteobacteria bacterium
CGAGACTCTTCTTTAGAAGGATATTCGTCGGAAATTGAATTATCACCGGGCAGACAGTTACTTTATGCTGACGGTGAAACCGTTAGCCGACAACGACGTTATCGTGATTATGATGCAAAGGACGCTTCATTGAGAGTTGAGCTTAACGGCTCGTTTGACGCGCTAGGTACAAAGCATAACGTATTAATTGGTGCAGACGGCTACGACTATGAATTGCATTCTATACAAGAAAGATGGCGTACGGCTTGGGGTAGCGGCGATACAACTTTTTCCGTAAATGCTTATAACCCTGTATATGGCCAAACAGCACCTGAAACATCGCCAACACAAGACAACCTTGAAGAGCAAAATGCTTTTGGGATTTATTTACAAGATCAAATGGCATTGAGTAAAAAAGTTAACCTGCTTATAGGTGTACGTTTTGATAAGTTTGAGCAAGATATTACTAATAACTTTAGCGGCAATACTGTTAGTCAATCTAAGTCTGAAGTAAATCCAAGAATTGGTATTTCATATCAAGTTGATGATGGAGTCACACTATATTCAAATTATGCTGAAGGTTTTCGACCAAACTCTGGCGCAGACGCTAATAGTAACGCATTTGAAGCTGAAAAAAGTGAGTCAATTGAAGCAGGTGTAAAATGGTCATTATTTGGTGATGTATTAAGTGGCACAGTCGCATTATTTAAAACTGAAAAGTCTAATATATTAACAGCAGATCC
>PIWD01000117.1 GCA_003354005.1 Gammaproteobacteria bacterium
ATAATTTTACCATGACGCGCTTCTTGCTCGGCGTCTTTTGGGGTATCAAGATCAATGATACAATACGGATCTTCTTTACAAAGAACGAAACCTATATGAGGTAAGAAGCCCTTACTATTATCTCTGAAGGATACTGCTTGTTCATATGTGCCCCATGTTCTTTTATCGGTTGGGCTAGCCAATCTACCGTTGCGCGGATTGATTGGTTTCTTGTTCGTGTCTGCACAAACCCACTGATGAAGTCCTACTATTTCACTAGGAATCATAAGTGCTACTCAACTATTAGTTTGGTGCCTGTTAAATACTCGTATAGGAATTGAACCCGGTTAACTGAAGGATTCTTAAATTGGCCTAAGCCTAACTTACGAACCCAGTGGTAGGCGAAGCCAGTTTCATAACAGATCGCGATAAGGGCTTCATCCTCGTTATCCAATCTAGT
This sequence comes from Gammaproteobacteria bacterium, assembly GCA_003354005.1. GTDB lineage: Bacteria > Pseudomonadota > Gammaproteobacteria > PIWD01 > PIWD01 > PIWD01. Next base: position 440 of record PIWD01000117.1, read on the forward strand.
GTTGAGCAGCTCTCTTGTCTTTTCTAAGAGGCTTTGTTGGTTATCAAAATTTGATGTACGTGGTCTAGCCATTAGCTGACTCCATGTTAGTTTTCGTTGGAAATTAATTATAAGGTATTAAATTGGTATTTCAATAGATTAATTCCTTAAAAGGTGTTGCAAGGTGATCCTTTTTGACTTATAATTAATTTAAGCAATCGGGGAAAGGAAAAATAAAATGAACGTATCAAAAACAACTATCAACTTCGCAGCACGTCGCAACATCGAGTTAATC
>PIWD01000118.1 GCA_003354005.1 Gammaproteobacteria bacterium
ATCCTCGACAAGTTCACCAAACTGGAAGCAGAGCTGAAAGCGGAGCTGAAAGCTCGCCACAAGCAATATACTTACTATCGAAATTCCCTTCTTTCATTCAATGAAATCAGTAGAAATCTTAATAAGTATTGTTCAGATGGTGTGGAGTCAGCAACTCTGAATACATTGTTGGATTATACTCAACCATCTAAGTATATTGTTAAATCAACGAGATATAATGATGATTTTTCTACGCCTGTTTTAACAGCAGGCAATAGTTTCATTCTCGGTTATACGAATGAAACTGACGGCATTTACAAAGCAAGTAAATACGAGCCTGTTATTATTTTTGATGACTTTACTACTTCTTTTCATTGGGTTGATTTTAACTTCAAAGTCAAAAGCTCAGCGATGAAGATAATAACCCCAAAAGAAGGCATAAACTTTAAGTATGTTTTTTATGCAATGAAGAACATTCGATATAAGCCATCAAGTCATGCTCGTCATTGGATTTCAAAATACTCAAATTTTGAAATCCCTCTGCCTCACCCAACAGTACAACAAGAAATTGTTAATATCCTAGATAAATTTGATATGCTGGTGAATGATATATCCAGAGGCTTACCCGCCGAAATCGCTGCCCGTCGCAGGCAGTACGAGCATTACCGTAATCAGCTTCTAACATTTCAGGAGGCTGCCTGAATGCAATGTTTTATAAAAAA
>PIWD01000119.1 GCA_003354005.1 Gammaproteobacteria bacterium
TGGGAGTTACGAATAACGATCTTATTCATACGCTCTGCGATTGATTTTGCAAAGCAACCTTTCTGGAAACGGGTATTGTGAGAATCAACTTGACCCCAGCGGGCGAAGTAACCTTCTATGATACCTTGCTCTTGTCCGTCATCACGATTTGCAGCTCGTAAGCTATGATCGCTTTCGCGGGTTAATGTGTTAGTCTCTTTAGCCATGATTGAATCCTTAGTGGTTTAAATTTATTATATAGCTGTTTAATTGATTTGGAAAGTAAGAAAGCAGCGACAGTTAATACGATCTGATGCTGCTACATCGGCATCACCCGGCCAGCGAGGACCAATGCTACCAACCTGTACAGAAAAACGAGATGTCATAGAAACTGTTTCCCCTTTACGATCATCATGGTCTTCTCTAGTAGCAAACCCTGCTACATTCCAAGTTTTGCTAGTTGCGCCTGTTTCGCTCGCCGCAGTTACCTGACCAATGGATGCTGCATTAGTACCAATTGTTCTAGCTATGCGTGAAGCTCTGATAGGATCAAATATGCCCACATCTTGAATAGCTTGTTTTAATTGATCCACCGATTTATTATTTTCAAGGAAATCTTCTACTTGCTCTAGGATTGCTCTTGTGGTAGCTGCATTAATAAAAGACAATTCTTCTAATAACTGGGCGTCTCTTCTTAGCGCACCTTCTAGTGCCCGGTCTAG
>PIWD01000120.1 GCA_003354005.1 Gammaproteobacteria bacterium
CATTGGGTGCCTAGAACGACTACGTTATTTCCCATCTTTCCAATTTCTGTTGCTAATTAAAAATGGATTCTAGCACTGAATCACACTTCTTGCAGTCACTTTTTGTTCATAAACGTTAACGCTGTACAAAAACAAACCAGCCATAACTGGGGGCAGATGTGTAAAGATACTGATATCATTGCTTTTTTACAGACAAAAGGCAAAACCATGTCTCAATCAATTTGGCTCGCTATTGGGCTCGTACTTATTGTTGAAGGGCTCGGCCCCTTGATTGCACCCAATGGCTGGAGAAACATGGTCGCGCAACTGAGCGAGCAGCCAGACACACAACTGCGCCGCATTGGAGGCTGTCTTGTGGTGGCTGGCGCGGTTATCGCTTTCATGACCTACCGCTAGGTTTCTGTAAGTAGAATGCTATTAAGTGCCTTCCCTCGCGCCCAATAGTGAATCCACAAACATGTCTCCTCCTGAAATAAGTCATAGAAAACAAAAAGGCTCCCACATTGGGAGCCTTTTAAGTTTTAACGTATTTTGCTTATTGAGCTAAGCATTCGCTAACGCATCAGCTTATTTTGCTGAAGCGCCGCTTGCTTGATTCATGTATTGGAAGAAGTCAGTCTTCGGATCCAGTACTAGAATGTCGCTCTTATCGCTAAATGATGTCTCATAAGCTTGCAATGAACGCATGAAGCCGTAGA
>PIWD01000036.1 GCA_003354005.1 Gammaproteobacteria bacterium
TACCATCAGCTATCGATTGCCATTGATCCCAACCAGCCCCCCTCAAACTGAGGGTTCTTTGAACTGCAAGTTCACCGAAGTTGCACTTTCTACTCCCGTCAGTATGACTACCATTAGCTTTCGATTCCAATTGAGACACAGCAGCCTCCTCTTGAAATTCTTTACTCTTGACACGAGCATCTAGCTCTGCAATTTTAGTTAAAGGTACTGTACCAGCAGTGCCAGCATATGCTATTCTGTTATTTTTAGAGCTACCCAAACGATTATTCATGTAGTCTTTTGTTCCCATATTCCAAAACCACAGATATACTTCCAGCTCACGAACTAAAGATTCTACGTATGATGGTGTAGCATTAAGTTTTTCACATAGTAAATACTCAAAAACATGCCTGACAAGACTACCAGGAAAGAAAAAAAAGAAAATCCTGCTATACCATTTAACAGTAGAGTCCTTACTAAGGTCTTTGCCACGCCTCACACATTCTATAAGCCTCGCTACTGTGCCCTTTAGGTGATTGCCACCTGTTTTACTGGCCTTCGGCGAGAGGAGGCTGTCTTTGTAATCAATCTCATGATGATCATCTACATTAGAAGCACACGTATATCCTTCATTTTCACGATAATTCTCCCCAGTACATTCAGCTAAATCAACCACGACGACTTCTTCTATTGTGGATGAGGAGGGTGCTATAGTACGAGTATTCTCGTTTGTAGAATACTTCTCTTCTACTATGCTACGGCCTCTCTCTATATCTACTCCCTTTACTAGGAATGAGTCTGATTTATAAACATGTGTATCGTATACAATTTTATTACCTGAAGGTAACACCATATTTGCTCTCTCAACGACACCAGGCTCCTTCTCAAGAATAATCCTCATATTTTCATTATTAGCAATAAGCCTCCTCTTAATGCCTCTTAAATCACCAAGAGTACGATTAACTTCTTCTATGCGACTACTAGTTCCTTTTTTCTCTAAACGAAATTTGGATATCAGATCTTTGGCCTTTCTGTAATTAACACTAAGTTTACCAATAATCTTACCACCCTTTCCAGGGCTAGCGATTGCAGCGAAGACATTAGTAATCTCTTCTTCTACCGCACCAATTAGAGTAGGTACTCCTCCGAGCATAACACTTATAAATTGAGCGAGTCCAGGCTCAATAAGAAATATCTCCTCACCGCTACCTACAATAACCCTTCTTAAACATTCAATTGTATGATATCTATAAACTATTACTTCCATTAATGCGCAGATTTTCATAAAATTAGCAGCTACCTTTCTACCGCAGTGATTCGCAATTTTTGTAGGAAGTGGGGAAGGACTACTCCCGCTGCCAACGAGAAATTGAAGCCAGGAACTATCTGTTTTTACTACACCACTAGAATTATGAAAAAGATTTGCTTCAAGAAGTTCGTAAAATTTATTAGCCACTTTACTCTTTTCACTCTCTTCACCATCTCCTAAACATCTATTTTTATCATACCTTTTATTACCATTATCACAAAAGTACTCACTAAAGTAGTATCCACGAAAAAAAGCAGCATCATCTTTAGTTTTAAAGGGGAAGGCCCTATAGATAATGATAGACAAGCGTGTCCTGAAAAATTCGACATATTTAATATTACCAGCTCTCGGACTAGACAATAACACATCGTGTACAGAGAAAGTATCCGCCACTCCATTCATTGAGTTAGGCTTCTTTTGACAAAGCTGAAAAATAATTGCTATGAAAGACGAAATATCTGCATATAGAGAATTTCTGACCGATGTAAGTTTACCAGGCAAACTTTGTGCTTTTATTTTAAACTCTAACTCATCCTTGATAGTTTTCAGTCGTCCAGACATTCCCACTCCCATACCAACCTCTGAATCAATAATTCTATTAAAACTATTCATAAAAACACTAGACATCACACCACTATTTTTAGGCTCTCTAATGGTGGTGCCAAGAGTAACAGTATACTTTTCAATCTTCCTTAACTCCTCAAGCATCCCTAAACCTTCTTTACAGGCTAATACAGCAACCAGCTTAAGTATATAATCAGATAAAAAAAGTTTAACCACCCCGTTATCATAATCATCCACTTTTCTAAACTCTTCACTAATTATGTTTATAGCATCTCCTATCGACTGACCGATATGAGGGGATCTATCTCTACAGTTTGCCCCCATCGCAGGGGGGGCATTGCGGACACTACATGTAAAGATCTTATCTATGGAAAGGGGCTTACCATCACCATCACTCTTCTCGAGGCCATAATCGGATTGAGTATACCCACAGGCACTATTAATACTATCTAAAAGATGAAAGGCATTAATCTCTTTCAAGGAAAGAACCCAATTCTTACCGAAAAGACCAAAAAGCCGTGCCTCCGGACGCTTAGGTCGTTGACTAATTTTAAACATATCTCGCTCCTCACCTTCAAATAAAATCCGCATCAAAAAAAAAGAATGCAACAAAACTCAAAAATACATCCATTTCATTGTTCCAGATCTACCACATTCGTGAGCTAAATCCCTAAGCACCACAAACCAAAAATGCATTATAATACCTATAAACAGAGAAATCAAGTGTTTTTTAACATCAACAGACATTCCCGCTAACGTAACCCACGCCCAAGTCATAGTAATACATTTCTTAAACGCAAACAACCTTACCATTGATTCTGACCACCTATACAATATCTGCTAAAAATAGTGGAAAATAGAAGAATTCCATAAATTGATATAAGCTTAGCTAAGTCACCAACCAAGATAGTTTGTACACAGCTCAATCACATTTTTTCGGCATTTATTGCTTACGGCAAGCTTGGGCTATTGCATATAAAAACTGGCATGAACCATTTTGCGATCAAATATAAATTACTTCTAAAAGCAAATCAGGCAACCTTATCTGAGCTTAGATATTTGAATGCTTCTGTGGTGAGTAAAATTAGAATACCTCAAGGAACTGTTGCCTCAGATCTAACATTACTGAGGAAGAAAAGGTGGCGCAGCAAATAGCCTAGATAGAACCAAAATTAATCAAGTAATTTGACCATGGCAGTGTTTATATTTTTTACCTGACCCACACGAGCAAGGACTATTACGACTTACCTTGGATACAGGCTTATTTTGCAAGTCTATTCGACCATGGCAGTTTTTATAGCGCTTACCTGAACCACATGGGCAGGGGCTATTACGGCTTACTTTAAGTGGTGTTGCTGCCTGTTTAGATGATTTGAGTAGAAACGGAGCACTTTGATTGGTTTCTGAACTGGCAGCAGAAGGAATAACAATTTCTCCACCTGCAGATGGATGATGCTCTATTTGCTGACCTGGATGATGTCGTAATTTCTCAATTTGCTTTACTTCCTGTTCATCCTGTACTTGAACGCGACACAACGCACTCAAGATATCCTCTTTAACTGCCTCCAACATTTCTCCAAACAATTCAAATGATTCGCGACGATATTCTTGGATAGGTTCTTTTTGAGCATATCCCCGTAGGTGTATCCCTTGTCGCAAGTAATCCATTGCAACTAAATGCTCCTTCCAGTGCTGATCAAGTACTTGCAGTAATAGAAATTTTTCTAAACGACGTAATATATCTTTACCTAACAAAGCTTCTTGAGCGGTGATACGCTCATGTAGGGCTGCCGTAATTTTTTGTAGTATATAATCACGATCTACAACAAGATCATTATGCTTGCAGTCTACTAGGCTTAAGTCAATATGAAATCTTTCCTTAACATGAAGTGCAAGATTCTGAAGGTCTGTATTGTCAATCAAGTCTTTCTGATGCAGATAACGATCAAGCAGTACTTTAACAAGACTCTCTCGCATGTCAGTGACGAGATCTCCAAGATCATCTGTTAGCATTAATTCACGTCGTTGCTGGTAGACAACTTGCCTTTGCTCATTGGCAACATCATCATATTTTAGTAATTGCTTACGTATATCAAAATAATGCGCCTCTACTTTATGTTGGGCATTTTCAATTGCCTTGGCAATCATACGATGTGTGATTGGCTTGTCTTCCTCCATGCCAAGACGTTTCATCAATAATGATACCCGTTCTGAGGCAAAAATACGCAATAAATTATCCTCAAGTGATAGGTAGAATTGTGATGAACCTGGATCGCCTTGACGCCCTGATCGTCCGCGTAGTTGATTATCAATACGACGTGATTCATTGCGCTCAGTCCCTAATACATGCAAGCCACCGCACTGCAATACAGCTTGATGGCGTTTTTCCCAATCCTGTTTAATCACTTTGATTTGTTCCTCACTGGGATCTGTCAATGCTGCAATTTCTGCTTCCCAATTACCACCCAATACAATATCAGTTCCACGACCTGCCATGTTCGTAGCAATGGTAACAGCATTTAACCGACCTGCTTGACTGATAATCTGTGCTTCTTTCTCATGGTATTTTGCATTGAGAACCTGGTGTTCTATTTTTTCTTTTTTTAATAACCTAGAGAGCAATTCAGAGGATTCAATAGATGTTGTACCCACTAAAATAGGCTGTCCTTTTTCGTGTCGGTCTCTGATTTCTTTGACAATCGCAGCGTACTTACCATTTGCATTCAAATAAATGCAATCCAGCATGTCCGTACGCACCATCGGCTTATTAGTGGGTATAACGACAACTTCCAAGCCGTAAATTTGCTGGAATTCATATGCTTCCGTATCGGCGGTTCCTGTCATCCCTGATAATTTACGGTATAAACGGAAAAAATTTTGCAAGGTAATGGAAGCTAATGTTTGGCTCTCACTTTGAATTTTGACTTTTTCTTTGGCTTCCACCGCTTGATGCAAACTCTCTGACCAACGCCTGCCCTGCATGGTACGCCCAGTATGTTCATCAACAATTACAACTTGACCCTCCGCTACAACATAATGAATATCACGCTGGTACAAATGATGTGCGCGTAGTGCTGCATCAAGATAATGCAGTAAATTAATATGATTTAAATGGTAACGCTCACCTTTCTTTACAAGTTGTACTTTCTCAAACAACTCTTCTACTTTAGCGTGACCGAGATCTGTCAGGTGAATCTGACGATTTTTTTGATCGACAATGAAATCCCCCTTGTACTGTTTCGTTACCCCAGGTAAATGACGTGCATTATCGATTTTTTGATCATTGGAATCCATCGTTAATTGCGATACAAGTTGATCCATCTTTCCATAAATTTCATGATCATCTTCAAGTGGGCCAGAAATAATAAGGGGGGTTCTCGCTTCATCGATCAAAATGGAGTCAATCTCATCAATGATAGCAAACTCTAGATCTCCTTGCACACACTCCTCAAGACTAAATGCCATATTATCGCGCAGGTAATCAAACCCAAATTCATTATTTGTGCCATACACAATATCACACTGGTAAGCTTTACGTCGTTGTACAAGCGATAAATTGGGAACAATCACACCAACACTTAGACCAAGAAAGCGGTAAACAGGAGCCATCCATTCAGCATCACGTTTTGCCAAATAGTCATTAACCGTCACAACATGAACATTCCCCTGCAGTGCATTTAAATAGGCAGGCAATGTAGCAGCTAGAGTTTTACCCTCCCCTGTCTTCATCTCAGTGATTTTTCCCTGATGTAAGACAATGCCACCCATTAATTGTACATCGAAATGACGTAACCCCAGCACACGCCGACTGGCTTCACGCACAACTGCGAACGCCTCGGGCAATAGTTCATCAAGAGATAGACCGTCCTCAAGACGATGTCGAAAAGCATCAGTTTTAGCACGCAACGCCTGATCCGATTCTCTACGCAAATCACTTTCCAGTACATTAATATGTCTGATTATTTTCCCAAACGTCTTCAGCAATCGCTGATTTCGTGTTCTAAAAACATGCTGTAATACCGACATAAGTCTATCTTTAAAATTTGTTTGATAGGTTTCCTAAAATGCCAATTGATTTGAGCGTATACGCGCAACACCACACAAGTACGAAATGGATTGAGAAGCACCAACCAACGACTAGTAACCGATTATACAGCATCCCTACTGTACATTCAAGCTCGCTGTTTTAATTATTTCAGTTCCCTGTGCCTTGATCTCAAAAAAATCTTTAATATAATATAATGGATCTGGTTTTTTAGTGGAATTTAGGAAAATGTCTATTCAATCGATTTCTGAGATTATAAAAGACAGCCCTCTGTTCCGTCAAATTGCTGACCGAGCATCACTGTCCACACAACTCAATGATTACTTGCAACAATACTTATCAGTGTCCTTGATGCAACATTGTCATGTAGGGAGCTTTCAAGGTGGCCACCTCATTATTTATATAGATAATGCAATCTGGAGCTTGGAACTTCGTAGCAAACTTGGAGAGCTTCATAAGCAACTTAAAACCCACCCAGAACTGTCTTCATTAACCAAAATCACTTATAGCGTCGATCCCACCATAAAATAGTGCAATAATCATAGAGAATTATGGGATATATTGCTCGAAATTATAGAGATATATCTTTAATTTATCCTGTATTTGTCTTTATAATTTTACCATACCCATTGAAACTTGCTTATTACCAGTGCTTTTCCATATTCAAAGTTAGTACATCAAAATTCAACTTCAGAAATCACCAGATAAAAACTATTCATTTTGCTAAAGTGCATAGGAGTCACATGGTTTGTGATTCTACATCGGAAGTATAGTTAGGGATGACTGGGCGACAGGGATGTCGCTTTTTTTGTATGGCGGAATCACTGTTGAGATAGGACGGTTAACGCGCTACGTAGCTTATCGACTTTCTTGCGGTCTTGCTCAATGACGCTCGCTGGTGCTTTCTGGATGTAATTTGGATTATCAAGTCGCCCTTGCCGTATCTCTAGTTCACAAGTTAATTTATCAATTTTCTTCTTCAAACGAGCACGCTCAGCCCCCTTGTCAATCAAACCCTCTAGTGAAATCGTCAACCGCAAGTTATCAATAACAGCCACTGTACCACTAGCTTGTTGATCATCTGGCAGCCAGTCAATCATTGCCAGCTTTGCTAATGCAATAATCATGGCCTGGTGCTGCGCAATAAGCTGTTTGTCCCGAACAGAACCCTGTTGTAATTGTAAGTTTACTTTTTGATGTGGCGCAACCTGTAATTCGCTGCGCAATGTGCGAATCGTGATAATCAGGTGCTGAAGCCAGGCAAATTGCTCAAGAACCACAGCGTCAAATTGTGAAGCTTTATAGCTTGGATAGGCTTGTAACATAATGCTCGCTAACCGCTCACCTACCCCACTTTTTAGATAGGGTATGATGCGCTGCCAAATTTCCTCAGTAATAAATGGCATGATGGGATGCATCAAGCGTAAAACACTCTCGAGTGTCGAAACAAGAATGTAGCGCGTATAGGACGCTGTTTTAAGATCTCCCTGCTGAAAAATCAATTTTGTACATTCAAGATACCAGTCACAATAATCATGCCAAACAAATTCATACATACTCTGTGCAGCAAAATCAAAACGATATTGGTCAAATGCTTCGCGTACCTGTCGGATAGTATATTGTAAGCGAGAGCTAATCCAACAGTTAATAAGTATACAAAGGGGATCTTGAATGATTTTATGGTCTGTACGTTTAAGTGGCTCAGCTTCCTCTGGCAACTGATTTATTACATAACGTGCTGCATTCCAAATTTTATTACAAAAATTACGATAACCTGTCATTCGTGCAACATTAAACTGAATATCACGACCATGTGAAGCTAACGAACAAAAGGTAAAACGTAGCGCATCCGCGCCACTCGCCATAATGCCCTCTGGAAATTGCTGACGAGTTGCTTGCTCAATTTTTTGCTTAGTACTAATATCAAGTAGGTTTTGTGTACGTTTGGTAATCAGGTTATCAAGTGAAATACCATCCATTAAGTCAATTGGATCAATAATATTCCCTTTGGACTTTGACATTTTCTGCCCATCCTGGTCGCGAATCAAACCAGTGATATAGACTGTACGGAAGGGCAATTCCCCTGTCAACTTAAGCCCCATCATCACCATACGTGCAACCCAGAAAAAAATAATATCAAAGCCCGTGACCAGGACATCCGTTGGATAAAATGCCTTAAAATCCTCAGTGCATACTGGCCACCCCAGTGTTGCAAATGGCCATAATGACGAAGAAAACCAGGTGTCCAACACATCAGGGTCTTGCGTTAGTACGACATCATCCGCTAATTTATAATATCTACGGACATCTGCCTCATCAAGTCCAACATAGATACACTGCTCTGTATCATACCAAGCTGGAATGCGATGCCCCCACCACAACTGACGGCTGATACACCAGTCTTCAATCTGCTCTAGCCACTGTAAATAGATTTTTTCCCAATTCTCTGGCTGAAAAGTCAACCGACCTTCTTTTGTTGCTTCAATAGCTGGCTCAGCTAAGGTTTGCATTGATACAAACCATTGATCAGTCAAATAAGGTTCAATAATCGTGTTGGTGCGAACACTCCTCGGTATGTTGTGACTGTATGGCTCAATGTTTACAAGTAAATTTTGCGCTTTCAGATCTTGAATGACTTTTTCACGAGCAGCAAACCGATCTAAGCCACGATAAGCTTTTGGTACATTATTGTTTAATTTTCCGCTTGGAGTAAGGATATTGATCATAGGTAACTGATGGCGTTTCCCAACCTGATAATCATTAAAATCGTGGGCTGGTGTTATTTTAACACAACCACTTCCAAATGATGGCTCAACATAATCATCCGCAATCACTGGAATGGTTCTATCGGTCAAAGGAACCCCTGCTTGTTGCCCAACTATCGCCTGATAACGTGTATCATCAGGATGTACCGCCAAAGCTGTATCACCAAGTATGGTTTCAGGACGCGTAGTTGCAACAGTCAAGTAAGCAGATTGACCAACAATTGGAAAATTTATATGCCATAGATAGCCTTGCTCACTAACATTTGTAACCTCTAGGTCAGAAATAGCAGTGCCCAAATGAACATCCCAGTTTACTAGTCGTTTCCCACGGTAAATTAAGCCCTCTCGGTATAAATCAATAAAGACCTTCTGAACAGCTTCTGATAGTGATTTATCCATGGTAAACCGCTCACGCTGCCAATCAACTGAATTACCAAGACGACGCATTTGTTGGGTGATGATATTCCCTGAAGTCTGTTTCCACTGCCAAACACGGTCAACAAACGCCTCACGACCAAGTTGATATCGCGTGGTTTCTTCAGTGTCTAACTGTCGCTCAACCACCAATTGCGTGGCAATGCCTGCATGATCAGTGCCCACCTGCCATAAGGTATTGTAACCCTGCATACGATGATAACGGATCAGTGTATCCATCAACGTATACTGAAATCCATGCCCCATGTGTAAGGTGCCTGTGACATTAGGTGGTGGAATCATCACACAATAAGGGTGATTTGTGTCTCCACTTGGCTGAAAATAGCCAGCCTCCTCCCACACTCGATACCAATGTGATTCTATAGTGTTTGGTTCATAAATTTTATCCATGATGATACTATAACCCCAGCACTAAACCACTCACAGCATTGAAGGCAGTGTAGCAAAATAAGCTATCAACAAACACTATGAAGTCGCATCATCGGCCTGATCACCCGATTTCCTTGATAAAAATTTACGTTTTTTTACTACACCAGCCCAATGGTCTGCATCTGGTGGAGCTGCTTGTTTTACAGAGAGAACAGGCCATTTTTTGGCTAATTCGGCGTTGAGTGCAATAAACGATTGCTGATCTTCAGGCACCTCATCATCTGGATAAATCGCATTAACAGGACACTCATCTACACACAAATTGCAGTCAATACACTCCTCTGGGTTGATCACTAAGAAATTCTCACCTGCATGGAAGCAATCAACTGGACATACCTCAACACAATCTGTATATTTACAACGGATGCAGCTTTCAGTTACAACAAAGGTCATTTTACTTCTCTCCTAAGATGTGTACTTCACATCACCTACCACGCCCATATACTGACATACTCCCCCAACTAACGCAAGGTTATTTGAAGTATGGTGCTGCGTCTAAATAGATGCGCAATCAGACATTCAGAAGCCATTCTAATTGACCTTTAAATAAAAAATAATTAGTAGATTATTAAGCTCGCCGTAAGCTTCTCGTTTAGGTGGAGGATATAAGATGCCCTGCTAGTTGAGCGTCTCTTATGATCTTCGATATTTTGTAATAAAGACTAAATGAACAGTACTACACTGTTCTAATATTTCTTGACTATTCCACACTAAACTGTTAAATTTCGCTAGTGGTGTGGATGCCGTGTTAGCCCTCGGAGAGATAGCATTAGCTGATTAGATGAAGCCAGGAACTTCTGCGAACAGGTGATCTAGTAGCAGCATGAGTCTCTATCTAGGAATTGCCTTCTGGCAGGTGCGGGTGTCAGTGCATGTAGAATAAAACAAGGAGTAGTTAGTATGATGCATGAAACCAAAGAAAATAATGCTGAAAGGCTGTACCATCTGGGCAAGATGTACGCTGAGCGCATTTGGGGCAAGCAAGACTTTAAGACGGCTGCTTTATTGTTTAAGCAATCAGGGAATGCTAAAGCGAAATGCTATTTGGCCAGAATGTACGCTAATGGCAAAGGAGTATGTAGAGACCTTGGGATGGCCTTTCTCTTATTTCACCAATCTGCTAAGCAAGGGAATCTTGATGCACTATACCGTCTGGGCTGTATGTATGCTGATGGTATTTGGGTAAAGCAAAACTTTTTGAAAGCCTTTAATTTATTTCACGAAGCAGCCGAGAAAGGGTGTGCTCCTGCACAATTCCGTCTGGGCGAGATATATAAAGCAAATAAAGACGTTAGGATGGCCTTCATCTGGTATCGGCAAGCAAGTTTGGCAAAGTATCCTCAAGCACTATACCGTCTGGGCTGTATGTATGCTGATGGTATTTGGGTAAAGCAAGACTTTTTGAAAGCCTTTAATTTATTTCACGAAGCAGCCGAAAAAGAGTATGCTCATGCACAATTCCGTCTTGGCGAGATGTATGAATTTGGAATTTTTGTAGAACAAAACTTTAGGGAGGCCACTTTCTGGTATGGCAAAGCGGCTGCGAAAGGGCTTGTCCTTGCACAATATGGGCTTAAGGTGACACAGCCCTTTTCCAGGTATCTCCAAGCTAGTGAGGAAAGACGTACCTATGTGCAATCCCGTCTGGACATGATGTATGTTAATGCACATGGTGAGGCGAAAGAATCTGAAGAGCAAAAAGAGGTTGAAAATATATTGCCAGACGGCATCTCTATCACCCCAAATAACCAAGCAACAATACGCGAGCCTGCTCCCAATAATAGCAATGCATCATTAGCAGTAACGCACCCAACCAATTTTTTTCAAACCCTTCCCCAAACTCCTCAAGTACAATCTAACCAGCAGGAAGCCTCGCTTGAACAGAATACAGATGAGACTACATGCAAAGCAAAAGCATTTTGTCAAAATTCTAATTTTCGCAGCACCCTTTGTGGGAATTAAGGGGGTTTTACGGCATGTACGATCAAATAGACAATGAAAACTGCATCTGTACAAAAAAGTATTGTGCTTGCAGGCTTGCTTGCTCGAGCATCACTGTACAAATCATGCAAGTATCCCCCATCTTATTGTAGCTACTCCCACTAATATAACAGATGGTTACATTATGACAGCGCATTAATTCTTATGCACAAACAAGCCATATAATGTGCACGTGCATTTATTCTTTGTTACAAAATACCAAAAATTACAAGAGACGCTCAACCAGCAGGAAGCCTACATCCCCCACCTCAAGGAAGGAGTTTTACGGCACGCATGCCAACATCCTTAAAAATTTACTTTTTACTCTATAATTACTTGTATATACATGTAATATAAAAAGATCCTTAGATGTACCAGCAATACGACTACAACAATGAAGAAAAGACTGAAGCCCTACTCTTACCTCTTAAGCAAACCATCAGCCAATTGCTCAACTACGTAAATATTGCTATTAGATTAACCCATAGTCAAAAAGATGGTAAA
>PIWD01000037.1 GCA_003354005.1 Gammaproteobacteria bacterium
ATGGAAGGGCCATCGCTCAACGGATAAAAGGTACGCCGGGGATAACAGGCTGATACCGCCCAAGAGTTCATATCGACGGCGGTGTTTGGCACCTCGATGTCGGCTCATCACATCCTGGGGCTGAAGCAGGTCCCAAGGGTATGGCTGTTCGCCATTTAAAGTGGTACGCGAGCTGGGTTTAGAACGTCGTGAGACAGTTCGGTCCCTATCTACCGTGGGCGCCTGGAGATTTGAGAGAAGCTGTTCCTAGTACGAGAGGACCGGAATGGACGTACCAATGGTGTACCAGTTGTCACGCCAGTGGCATTGCTGGGTAGCTAAGTACGGACGGGATAACCGCTGAAAGCATCTAAGTGGGAAGCCCTTCTCAAGATTAGATCTCCCTTCTAGCTTTGCTAGACTTAAGGTCCGTTAAAGATTATGACGTAGATAGGCTGGATGTGGAAGTGCAGTAATGCATGAAGCTAACCAGTACTAATTGACCGTGAGGCTTGACTGTGTAGCTCTAAGAGTTTTGTTAATAGCTTATGCTTAAAATCGACCAATGCCTGGTAACAATAGCAAGTGGGAACCACCTGATACCATTTCGAACTCAGAAGTGAAAACACTTAGCGCCGATGATAGTGTGGAGTTATTCCATGTGAAAGTAGGACATTGCCGGGCGCCAGTACATGATAGAAAAGGCTTTATTGATCTTGATTGGTCATAAAGCCTTTTTTGCGTATGCACTAAAACAAATACGTCATTTGTGCATCAAGGTAGAGTACTGTTATAACCGAATTGAAGAAGATTATTTGCATTATTATCATTATAATACAGATTTTCATTGTGGTGCAGTTGGGTAGGAGCATCAAATTGATCAGAGGCTTGATTAGGTTTACTGTTTTCAGAAGGGTCTTCTGCTAAGCTAAGTTTAGAAAGGTCTTTTGCTAAGCTAAGAAGTGTGTTCACTAATAGCAACACACAACCAACAGTAATGGCATACTTAAGCATAAAACCCCATTGCAGCAGGGGTATTAAAATCGGATGTATCAGTGAAATACTTGAATCCAATGCTATACGTAGTAGAACCAATAGTACCACTGAGAGTAAAAGATCTATGATTTTTAATATGTAATGAACCACTCTTAAGAGAGGTTGATAGCTTTTTTTATTTTCTGCTTCTAAGAAACAGTCAACTAATGCAGTAACGACAACGACAGCAAATAACAGGGAGAAAGGAAAAAATGACCCAGGCACACTCAGTATAATAGCTAATATGATATTAAGTAATAAGCTAATGCACAATAAACAGAGACGTATATTTTCATGGAGCTTATTAAGTAGTGTTAACGATACCATATCGAACGTGGTAACAGTTGTAAGAGCAAGTGCTTCTGGCCACAGTGCTGGTTGAGTCGCGAACAGAAGTGCCAGAAGAATGCAAAAAAGGATGCGTGGTACTGGATTAAGTAAAGGATGTAACGTGTTATCTGTGTTCTCAGGAGGGCTGCCTATATTAGTCCGTTGGTGTTGTGTATTTGTATGTACATTATCATTAGACGGTTGATTGACTCCATTGAAGTTTTGTTGATTACTAGGACTACATACTGCGGACGGTAGGATAGGTATTACGTCCTGCTGTTGATAGTACGACTGCGAATTGTGGGGTGGTTCAAGGGTTCTGCTACGTTTCATCTTGGACGGTTGAGCAGAGTTTGCCATGTTATTTGCATCGACTGTGAGCGACCTGCGCGAAAATGGTGGGTGCTGGTTGTACTGATATATTTGCTGAGACATTTGATGCTGATGCTGCAGGGACTCCTTCTGCTTCCTTATAGCATACTCCTCCCTTGTGTCTGTTGTAGATCCTGTACTTGATGTATCTCCTGTGCTTGGCACACCTGACGAAACTTGCACAGTTACGTCATCCTTATTTTCGTCATTGTTGCTGACGTCTATCACGTTATTATTGTTCATATTTTCGTCTCCTTACGATTTACTAATTAGGGGTGTATTCTGCCAAGTGGTGATTCTTATAGGTGGGGGTTGTTGTTCATAGCAATTCTGCTGGATCTCAAAATTCCTGTACTTGTACGGTTTATTATGTTGCTGCTCAAACACCTGAGAAGCTCTGCTTTTGTTGGATGAAAAGTAAGTAAGTTTTTTTACTAAGCTAAGCAAGGCCTTGACTAGTATTAGTGTACAGCCAACGATGATGATATATTTCAGCATAAAGCAACATTGTATTAGTGGTGCTAAAATTGGATATACTCGCAAAATTGCTGGATCCAATGAGGTACGCAATGCAATCAACAGGCCTGTTGACACGACAAGATCATAGATCTTCAGTAAATGCTGAACAACTCTCATTGTGAGAGAAGGGTTTTTTAATAAGAAATCGTTAGTTAGTGTTGTAATGAAAAAAATAGCAAATAATATGGCAAATGGAAAGAAGGCTTCTAAGAGGCACATGGCAATAGTCAATCCTATGCTGAAAGCAGCGCCAGCCCCTAAACAAAGATTGATAACATCGGGAAGCTTTTGGAGCATGGTTAGTGATAACATATCAAATGTAGTAACAACTGCAAGTGCAAACGCTTCTGGCCATAGGGCTGGATGAATAGCAAATAGTAATGCCAAAAGAACACAAAAAAGAATGCGTGATATTGGAGACGTAATAATCAAATATACTGTGTGTCGCTCAGGGAGTTGAGGCACTTTCGCGGGATGGATACTAGATTGAGGGACAACTATGATCTGCTCTTGTTGGACATCAGAAGGAGTATGAGATCCATCCAACGTGCCCTCCTCTATGTATCTTGGCAAGTAAGTCTCAATAAAAATAGGGCTATCGTCGTTGTATCCATCAAATGGCAAAGCATCCATAGGCAACTTCCTAGTTAATAACTTCCATACAATCATGGTCGGACTAACTTAGCTGCTACACCAACCAATACCGAACCATTCTAGTTGGTTTGGATGTGCTTTACAAGCCTCACCCTAATGTCTTGGGCTAAATAAGTCACCACTAAGAATTAGTTGATCAAACAAATTATTTTTTAGCGAAGTTATGGATAAGAAAACTTGCAATAGTAATTGAAGTGCCATAAACAACCGTGGTACGATCTGGACTATGGTTAACACAATTATATTTTCTATTTTTCTTATTTTCAGCAGTGCAGCTTTGCTTGCAACGCTTGCCTTGTACACGCGCCAATCCTTATTAATTGCCTATATCATTGTTGGCGTTATATTGGGGCCCTGGGGATTGAAGCTTATCGCAGATCCTGTTCTTATTCAGCAGACGGGAGATATTGGCATACTATTTTTGTTATTTTTGCTGGGCTTACATTTACAGCCACAAAATTTGTGGCATATGCTGCACAAAGTAACTTGGGTTGCCTTTGCCAGTTCACTGTTATTTTTTGGATTGGGGTTTGGTGTTGCCTATGTGTTCGGCTATACACAGATGGAATGTAGCTTGATTGGAGCATCGATGATGTTTTCAAGTACGATTATTGGGTTGAAACTGCTGCCAACAACGGTGTTGCACCATCAACACACAGGAGAGGTTATGATTGGTATATTGTTGATGCAGGATTTAATAGCCATTTTTATTTTGCTGATGTTGCATGGTGTGAGTGTTGGAAAAATGTCGTGGCTGGGCATTGCAGCTACTTTCTTATCACTGCCTGCCTTGTTACTTTTTGCTTTTGTGTTTGAACGTTGGGTTCTAATCAAGTTATTGGCTCATTTTGACAAGGTAAGAGAGTATATGTTCTTGCTATCAATTGCTTGGTGTTTGAGTTTATCAGAGTTAGCGAGTCTAGTTGGCCTATCTCACGAAGTGGGTGCGTTTATAGCAGGTGTTTCGATTGCCTCTAGCCGTATTGCTTTGTATATCGCAGAAAGCTTAAAACCTGTACGTGATTTTTTCCTCGTTCTCTTCTTTTTCTCAGTTGGTGCTAGCTTTAACATACGTTATTTCGGTGCTATTATCTTACCCGCTGGTATTTTAGCAGTTACAATGTTGCTACTTAAACCTTATACGTTTCAGGTTTTGTTGCGCCAAGTTGGAGAGAACAATAAGGTTGCTTGGGAAGTCGGCGTACGTTTAGGACAAACTAGTGAATTTTCATTGTTGCTCATCTATTTAGCAACCAGCGCATCCCTAATCAGTGAGGAAGCAGCTTATTTGGTACAGGCAACAGCCATTATTACCTTTATTTTTTCTTCTTACTTCGTTCTAAGTCGTTATATTACGCCACTAAGTATGAACAAGCGGTTACAACAAGACTAGTTTGTTCTCTAGGCTGGGTATGTAAACCGCGTATCTCCAGGGAAAATACTATTCCGATAAGCATTAAAGAAATTACCCACTTGCATCTTAGTGCGCCCTTCTAGCTGAACCGTCAACAGTCGAAGTACACCATCGCGAGTGATCACATCTAATCCCTCTGAACTAAATGCAAGCACAGTTCCAACTGGCAAATTAGCAATAGGCTTCGTGCTTGATTCTAGTGCGGTTGAAGACCAGATTTTAAGGCGTTTTCCCTGCCAACAGGTATAGGCGGTTGGCTTTGGGTTCAAAGCTCTTACCAGTCTTTCTAGTTGTTTGGCTGGTTGTCGCCAGTCAATGCTTGCGATTGCTTTATCCAGCTTCGGCGCATAACTTGCTTTGCTATTATCTTGTGCTATTGGGTCTAGTTGGGACATGTTATCGAGGATGACAAGTAATCTCTTGCACCCCAGCTCTACTAGCGTGTTTGAAAGGGTTTCTGCCGTATCTTGTGCCATAATTGGGCAAGTTTTTTGATCCAGGCTATCACCACAATCTAAATCTTCCACCATTTGCATTATGGTTATGCCCGTCTGTTGATCACCTGCTAAAATAGCACACTGAATGGGTGCAGCTCCTCGCCATTTTGGCAATAAAGAGGCATGTACATTGATACCACCATACGGGAAATGATCAAGCACGATCATTGGAATAATAAGTCCGTAGGCTACAACAACCATCACATCAGCTTGAATAGCAAGACAATCTTGGATGGTCTGTTCATCAAATCGTATAGGCTGGTAAAGGGGTAATGCGTGTTGACTTGCTAATTGCTTCACTTGACTTGCAACGATCCGCCGACCGCGCCCACTTGGACGATCAGGTTGTGTATAAACAGCCACCACCTGATGGTGGCTATGCAACAGTACCTGCAACAGCCTCGCAGCAAAATTTGGTGTGCCAGCAAAAACAATCCGCAATGATGTCATATAATCCAGGATATATTTAATAAATTCTTCTAGTTAGCATGCCTATGTAGCTTATGCCATCGAGAAATACGTCTATCGGCACGACGACGCGCCAATCCCACTAGATGATCGATGAATAATTTACCATCCAAATGATCAATTTCGTGCTGGAAGCATCGTGCATAGAAATTTTTTTCTTCCGTTACTTCTAATGGTTTGCCATAACGATCGAATGCTTTTAAGACAACTCTACGTGCACGCTTAACACACTCTTGAACGCCGCCTGGTACAGATAGGCAGCCTTCTATTTTGTTAGTTTGCCCTTCCTTCGCAATAATCTCTGGATTAATAAAACACAGTGGATTATCACTGTTGGGTGAAATATCGATTATAAAAATACGTAACGGTATCGCAACTTGCGTTGCCGCCAAACCACTACCATTTCTGGTGGCATATAGTGTTTCAAACATATCATCAATTATGGACTGAATCTTCGGTGAGCTGATCTTTTTAATAGGGACAGGCTCTGCCTTTATTCGTAATTTTTCATTTGGGTAAATTAAAATAGTCCGAATTGCCATTATTTTCCTCCACAAATGATACGACCCATATCTAAAGTCAGGGGGTTATAAGAACGAGGTTGCAAACTTCCTTTGGCTCTCGGCTTATATTGCCTACAACATCCAAAGCCTCATTGACAGCCGATTTCCTAAAGTTTCAGCATAGCCACTCCCTATGATTATATGAAATATATTTAATATATTCAATTCTTTTTCTTAAGTTTGCTTATTGTGTGAATTTTTTTCAATTGATATCACCTTACAGACCAGGCTTCCTTGTGCTAAGCGAATAGTTAATTTTTGCTGCAGTGTAACCTGGTTGCTATTATGAATGACACGTTTTTGTTCATCTTCAACCCATGAATAGCCACGTTGTAGCGTATTAAGAGGGCTTATGGTGTGCAATTGCTGGCCGAGTGAGCTTAGTTGCTGTCGGTTGCCCTGTAGAACATGCTTATAGGCACGTAGCAGTTGATGTTGCAGAAGATTCAAGTAGTGAGCATGATGCACAAGTTGTTCTTTGGGGTGTCGTAGTCGTTGGTGTAGCTGATTTAATTGTTGACGCGCCTGTGATAGATGCCTGTGCACACTTTGTTGTAGACGAGTCTGCAATTGCTGTAGCTGATCAGGCCATTTCGGAATATGTGCTGTAAGTTGTTCAGCTGCTGCTGATGGTGTTGGTGCTGCTAAATCTGCCACTAAATCGGCGATACTTATATTAATATCATGCCCAATGCCCGTTATGACGGGTAATTGACTGTCAAAAATAGAATGTGCAATGCCAGGATCATTAAATACAGCCAAATCTTCTGCACTACCACCACCACGAGCGAGAATCAATACCTCACATTCTTGGCGTTGATTTGCAATTTCAATAGCATGGATAAGCTGTTCAATGGCAGCATCACCTTGTACTTGGCTTGGGTAAATAATGATCGGAAGTTGTGGCGCACGTCGTTTAAGTACGGCTAACAGGTCGTGGAGAGCTGCACCTTGTATAGAGGTTATCAGACCGACACATTTTGGGTATTCGGGTATCGATTTTTTATGTTGTGCATCAAAAATCCCCTGTTGTGCAAGTTTTTTCTTGAGTTGCTCAAAAGCGCGTTGTAAAGCACCAATACCAAATTCTTGTACAGACATTACTTGCAGTTGAAAGTTGCCACGTGCCTCATATAATGTTGGCTGACCATAACTTTTTATCATTAAGCCTTCTTGTAGCGGTACTACAGAGAACTGACTGTAGCGGCGAAACATCACACATCGTAACTGAGCCTTATCATCTTTTAGTGTAAAATAAACATGACCTGAGGAAGCACGCATCAGATCTGTAATCTCACCATGCACCCACAATAAGGGCTGCACCTCTAGGGATTGTCGGACACGGCGGTTAACTTCGCTTACACTGCAACTGTCTTCCATAGCTATCGGTTGAATAGAACTAAAAATTGTCATAACACGGTCTTCTCTAGATGTGTTGCGATACATTCAAATGGGAGTGCGTGCTTGGGTGGTAAGGGGGTCTGCCATAAACTGAGCACATAGCCACCATTACCGGCACCAGTTGGTTTTGCAGCTAATGCACCATTCTTTTTGAGCACTTCAATGTGGTGCCTGACTTCTTTGGGTATGAGCTGCCATTGTTGGAAGCATTGACATGCCTGCTCAATCGCAGCAACTAGTTGCGCTTGACCCTCTTTTGGGTTCTTGTTTGTGAGTGCACGATAGGCCATCCGTGTACTGTAGTGCATAGTATGGTCAAGTACGCTTGCAAGCTCGGGATCTTGTTGCAATGCGCGCTGTACTTTGGTTATGCAGTGAGCAGTAAGGCTTTTTTTCTGTGAGTGTGATAGATAAATAATGGGTTGCCAGCTCAGTTTAATGGGACGTTGTTCACCGCCATTGTAGTAAATTGGAACATTTGTATCAGATCCGATAATATCAATACCACTGCTGATGCCGTGTAAGAAATTTTCCAACTTTTTGCTGAATTGAGATACATGAGTAGGCTCTAGCCAACCTTTCCATACAAACAGACGAGCCAAAGCAATGCACAGGGCAGCAGAAAACCCCAGTCCCATACCGACAGGTATAGTATGGTTAAAATGCAGTATACCAGTGAGGGCTTGTTCATGTTGCTTTAGTAAGTGCAAGCCATGTTTGATGATATTTTTATACAGAGGTTCTGGTGAAGATAGTATTTTTGTGACTTCCTTGGGCAATTGAATGCAAAGTGCATGGGGTTGTTTCTGGTAAGCCAAGCTTAGCGTCTTTGATAAAAGCGGAAAAACAATAGCATCACCTTGGCGTAATACGCTGTGTTCACCCGTCAAAATCCATTTGGCATGTGTTGTAGTTTGGAAATGGATGATATTTTTATTCATATTGATGTTTAGAAGCGAATTCAATTAATCTATCCAATGAGTTGTACAGGAAAGGGGGTGCTGTTTAATCAATCATCTTATAACTTGCATACAATCAACCTTGTCATACCTCCACAATAAATGGATATTAGCACTGACATCAACAGAGACCAATGAGCCAGTGTCTCTATTGTGCCACAATTGTTTTAAAGAGTCTAAAAGAAAATGACTATGTTCTGTTATGTGGTGAAATTATGGGCTTGCTGTTTCAAATAGATGGAGCATAGCCAAAAAATCTTCCCACATATAAGAAAAGTATTCTACTAATCCATCTGAAGTAGAAGCTACACTCTGGATTGAATGGCAGACACTGTGTCAAGACCTTGTATTAAAACCCGCCTATTACACCGTTTGGTTGCTAAATTTGGTAGAAATTATATCAAAAATGTATAACTAAAATTTGCAGCTATGTGCGGTTAGTAGGAGTAGAAGCCGAAACTCTGTCTTTAGTTTCTTGGCCTGGTTCTTCTTTTACAACTCCTTTTGAGGACTTGACCTTACTAAGCGTTTCTTCAAGTCTACTAAGTTGACTTATTAACACCTTATACTTATTTGAATATGTTTGGTTTTTTAACACCAGGGTATTGAGCCTTTCTGATAGTTGCGCATTTTTTTGTTCCAGATACGTGTTATCAAAAGTTAGATTGTCAATAGTCGTATTTTTTTCAGTAAATAATTTTAACTTCTCATCATCCATTTTCATTTGTCTTTGCTATTCTTTACGGGCACTGGAATGGAGTGAATAGATAGATACTAAAAAAATGAGAATGTATAGGCTCATTGCAATGGGCGGAGCTAGAACTGAAAGAAAAACCGCGGTAATGGCAAGGCCAGATATTAGTAGATGTTGTGTTAAAAAGGGGTGGTAATGTTTCCATCTAGGGTGGTTATCCCATTGATTTTTGAGCATGTCACATTCTCCTTGTTGTTATACCATGTGACAATAATTAACTGTGTATTCTTTAAGTCTAGTATAGATTTTAGAATTTGCTGGACAATTAATATATCCAATGAGTTTTGTATAGGAAAGTGGTGCTGTTTAATCAATTGTCTTATAATTTGCATACAGTCAATCTGGTCATGCCTTCACAATAAATGGATATTAGTGCTGGCATCAACAGAGACCAACGAGCCAATATGTCTGTTGTGCAACAATTGTTTTAAAGAGTCTAAAAGAAAATGACTATATTCTGTTATGTAGTTAAATTATGGGTTTGCTGTTTCAAATAGACGTAGCATAGCCAAAAAATCTTCCCACACATAAGAAGAGTATTCTAATAATCCATCTGAAGTAGAAGCTACGCACTGGATTGAATGGCAGACACTGTGTCAAGACCTTGTGTTAAAACCCGCCTATTACACACCGTTTGGTTGCTAAATTTGGTAGAAATTATATCAAAAAAGTATAACTAAAATTCACAGCTATGTGCGTATTGGGGCCCTAGGAATTGTTGGCAGACACTGCTGGCTGTGCCATTATCCTGTAATTTTGTGAGAATCAGGTTGACTGGTTTCACAAGCTTGCTATTTTCTGGGAAGACAAACGCATATTCGTCATGTGATAGAATTAACTCAAGTAGCTGAAAAGAATCGGTTAGCTGCTCCTTTTCAATAATATCTTTCATCAAATAAAAGTCACCGACTAGTCCCAGTACTTCACCAGTTTGTACCAATTCTAGTGCACTTGACAATGATTTAGCTGGTATCGCAGATGCCCCAAGACGCCTAATAATTTGGATATTAATACTGCCTTGTTCGGCTGTTAACTTCTTATTCGTAAGATCAGCGTAACGCTCAAATACGCTGTGTTGCTGTGAAATAGAATAAGTTAAACTAGAGGTGACGAATGCAACAATTGTTGTCATAAAGGTGACCGATAGCATCAGCCATACAAATAGTACAAAACGAGCCGTATGAGTGGCAGGCTCATGGGTGACATCTCGCAAAAAGCAAACCATCATAAACCATACCGAATCGATAATACCTCTTGAATAGCGAGAAGAAATATGAGGTGATCTTTTTCGTTCGGCTATCCAGAAAAAATGACTAAAAATAAGTATACCTGCTGCTAAGCTAATTAACATAAGCACCAGTGTTTCACCAAAGATCGCCAAAAAAGAGCGAGCAAAGGAATTCTTCTCCTTCTTAACAGAGATGCCAATTTTATTAAGAAAATAAGGCCGTGAATAGTCTACTATTTTCATCCGTTCGTGGGTAACTGAAACAGGCCCGACTAATACATCAAACTGCTTGCGATGAACAGCATGGACAGCCTCATTATAATTCATATCAGTTGGAATCAATCGATAATTAAGCCCTAAATGATCAGCGATTGCCTGCCACATTTTAATTGAAATGCCATCATAGGTGTTTTTCCCCGTAGAAAAAGAAAATGGTGGTTTATTTGTCATAACCGCTACTTTTATGGGAGTTGTGTCTATGGTGGCATGGCTTACAGTGCAGTATAGCAAACTAAAAATGAACAAAGGGATGGTGATCAATTGAAGAAGCTTGTCACGCACACGCTGTTGTGAACCGTTGGCCACAAGCCGTGGTGGACTGTAGCCATTTTTGAGTGGGGTAGTAGTATATTTCATGGCTTAGGAGTACTATCATCATTTGTTTTTTTATTATTGGTATTGGACAGAGGCTTGGTTGGAGGATGTATATTTTTACCACTATTAAATGTTGAACTACTCTTAGTCTTAGTCTCGCTAGCTATTGGGTCTGATTTTTTAAGAATGTCATTCTGTTCATTTAGGATGGTATTTTGAAGTTTTAATATTGATTTTACATTCTGGTGCGAGATATCCCTACCATTAAAGAATGGGGTTTTAGTGTTTTTATATTTTTTGATATGCTTCCTGTACTTTTTGTTATCAGTTGTGCTGCCCACTTTTTTGATGACACTACTTGCTACTACTTTAAAACTTTTAAATGTATTAGAGGACAGTAGCTTAGTGGGTCTAGTAACTTGTTCTCTATTATTGATCATCCTATCATTACGCTTAATTTCCCCATTGTTCTCTAAAAGCTTGTAAAGCTCACTATTTTTAGCCTTAAGTTTAGTATTTTTATTTTTAAGCTTACTATTTTTATTTGCAAGGTCGCGATTTGCTTCATCTAAGCACTGTAATTTCCTCTGGTAAAGCAAAGAAATATTCTTATATTTTCGGAGAAGAGAAGAAGTAGAAGTATATTTTTTTGTAGTGTGCGTGGCTTTAATTTTAGGTGGGGTTTTTTCGTCTTCTACTATACATATATAATCAGTTTTTGCTGCCTTTGTTTTTTGCTTTTCTAGGGAAGCAGTGGATTTATATTTTGATAGTTGATGAGAAAGTTTTTGCTTAGCGGATCTTTCTTCATGAAGCTCACTTTCAAGCGTGTTAATCTTACTAGTTAAGTCAACAACTTGTTGTCGAAGCTGCATTTTTTTAAGTATAAACTCATTAGTGCTTGCATGGGCGTTGTCTCCTGCTTGTATATTAATAGTCTCTGATTTCTTTAAGGTTTCTTTCAGCTTAGTTGTCTCGTTGTTAAGGTTGTCAAGTTGTTTCCTTATACTTGCATTGCTTGCTTGCATGTTTTGTACTTTACTTTTTAGAATTTGATCCTCTGTTTTTAGCGTATTGTTAGAACTGG
>PIWD01000121.1 GCA_003354005.1 Gammaproteobacteria bacterium
TAAAATTTGTGGGATGGCAGTTGTTTGGCATTGGTTATGGATTTATAGATGGTTCTTTAAGTCGTGCTAGATGGGCAGGTTGGTTGTTTGGGTATAGTGTAAGTACTGAACCTGAATTTATTGCGCATCTTAAGGTAGAAGATGATAAGTCCAATCATGGAAATCTAGCGTTTAAAGCAGGTGATTTTCTGTCAAACCTGACATTATTGCTAATATTACCTGTTCTGTTTGTGGGTTCTAATGTGTATCAGGCCTTTGATTTAGTGGAATGGTATTCTACTGAAAAAGAATTTAGTAAATTTTTTGATAATGTGAATGAATTTTGTAATAATTTTGAGGCAGAGGGTAGTATAATACCATCAGTACGCATGGGATTATATCTACCTGCTATCATTTCAGCTTTCGTGTTTCAATCTATTGTGTTTGTCGTGAAACAAATCCCAAATCTTGCGACCATTTTTCAGTATTGGTTCAATTGTGCTATATGGTGTTTTGGTTCTACTAAAAGTAATGGTTTAGCTTCAGCTTCAGACTTTCCAGAGAGACCAAAGAATATCCACTACATCTTATGGATACTAGCTGGCTTTATTTTCTTGCCTTTGATTGTGCCTGTGACACTTCTAGCACTGAATGTAGCCAGTGTTGTCTGGATAATAAAAGAAGAGTTTACTACATTGAATG
>PIWD01000065.1 GCA_003354005.1 Gammaproteobacteria bacterium
TTGTAGCGGTATTCAATACGCGCCAATGGGCCTTTGACACTGGAAAATCCACTTCGATCGAAGTAATAACCGCCAAAGTATCCAATAATACCAGGACGCCATTCATAACCGACCTCTAAATCAATACCAGGATAGGCCACATCCTGACCCTTGCCGTAGTATATGTTGCGATAAGCACCATTTGTTTGCATTGTCGTGGTATTAAGCGATGAATCATCAATAACCGTCCTACCAACTGGAATATAAACGTTACCACCCACAAACCATTGTTGTTGCCAGTATTCACCACCTAAGGTGATTTGGGTAAAATAATGCCTATTCTCTGATCGCTGACGATCATAAAACGCATACATGCCATATAACGACTGCTTGCCTGTATTGAGCTTCCTGTATCCTAGACCCAGATTGCCTTCCCAAGATGGCCCTGATTTATCGAGTCCACGTATATCTAAGTAGTAGAGTGATGAGGGTGACTGCGCTTTAGGGATGGGCAAAAATGCGTTGACCACACCTGCTGCCCTAGGACGCTCAGAGAAATAATACCCCCCAACACTTAAGTAACTATCCCAATAAGATGGGGGTACTTGCATGGTTTGTGCAATAATGGGTGCGCTAGCAAGCAAGCTCGCAAGTACAAGGCTTTTTTGTACATAGCTAGTTTTCATAATTTATTCCCTTAATTTCAATAGATACTCTAAGTTATCCACTAACAGGATATTCAAAATCATAGTCACTACAGCGACTCATAATACTCCCACTGTACCCCCGCCGATACTATCATATTCCCATTCACCAATGTATACCTGAGCCCTGTTCACCTAATCTTGCTCTGGGGTAATCTCAATATTCTCACCATCTATTAAAACACTTAACTCCCCACCTTCACCTGTGCCTGTATTGGCTTGTGATAACGATATACTTTCGGATAGGGGGTCATCGGGATGCGCAACGAAAATGGTGATACCGCCCTCTTCAATTTCTTCATCTGTGTGAAGATAAACATCACTCAGATCACTGCCTTCAAAGGTATTGCCGTAGAACTTCATTATATTGATTGTGGCATCATCATCTGCCTCTACAACCATAGTATAGTCTGAAGTAGCGGTTAGCGTATTCCCGTAAAAACCTGCAATCATTATGCTAGCATCTTCACCACTTAAGAGAATAGCCTGCTCAGCGTTGATAACATTATCATAGAATCTATCAATTGTTATACTTCCATCACTATATGAGTCAATATAAACACCGTAGCTAGTGGCATTAATTGTATTATCATGAAACCCATCAATCGTTATACTTGCATCATCTGAGTAAATATAAACACCCTCATTATTGGCATCAATAGTATTATCATGAAGTCCATCAATCGTTACACTTCCATTATTATCTGAACTAATAGCAATACCGATGGACTCATCGGTATCAATTGTATTATTACGGAGTTCATCAATCGTGATCTTTCCATTGCCAGTTGAGTAAATATCAACACCCTCATGGCTACAATCAATTGTATTATCATGGAATCCGTCAATCACTATACTTGCATCATCATCTGAGTAAATATAAACACCCTCATTATTGACATCAATAGTATTATTATGGAGTCCATTGGGCAGGTCTATCTCACCTCCCCCAGTACTAATAAGTTGTATACCTAATGTATCATCACCCTGACTTTTTAGGACATTATTGTTTATAAAAGCTGTTATAGAAGCCTCATCGGCATCGATTGAAACAACTCCATATCCCCCCCCATCAGTTGTGCCCATATCGATTGTGTTATTTGTAATTGTTATAACAGCATTTGGAACATCATCTTGCTCTAAATAGATAAATGCGTTACCCACAATACCATCAATTGTAAGCTGACCCAGTGAAACAGAAGAATCAGCTGACTCTATAATATCAATGTCACTATCTGAATAAGCTCTTAGCGTCAGGTCACGTACTGTATTGTTGGTGGTTAGATTTAAGACATCTGTTTCTGCATCAACAGCATCTAATGTACCACCACCTGATAGTTTGGCAGTGAAGATTTGACCTTCTGCTTCAAATACATGACGGCCACCTGTTATCGCCTGGCCTGTAGCAAGTATTTTGGCATCATCTTCAACAATAGTGCCATGTACAGCGATTATGTTGGCGTCAATATCTGCAAGAGCGATGTCGAGTTCAGCCAGATTATGAACATCACGCACGTTAATCACCTTGCCTGTACTATCGGTCAGTGGTTTAAGTGCTTTATGCGTTGGAACTGATACCAGATCCACATCACGTAAGGCTGGATCTAGCATATGTCTTGCTATACCATGCAATGGTTTATGCCCTCTGCCCAATGTTACCCGAACTTGTGCCCCCACGTAGAGACGTGTACCACGTGGTTCATCATGTTGTATTTGTGTGAACAATCTTAAGTCATCTAGAGCACCTAGCAATTTTTTACCCATATGATCTTTGTAGCGGTATTCAATACGTGCCAATGGGCCTTTGACACTGGGAAATCCACTTCGATCGAAGTAATAACCGCCAAAGTATCCAATAATACCAGGACGCCATTCATAACCAACCTCTAGGTCAATACCAGGATAGGCCACATCCTGCCCCTTGCCATAGTATATGTTACGGTAAGCACCATTTGTTTGCATTGTCGTGGTATTAAATGATGCATCATCAATAGCTGTCTTACCAACTGGAATATAGATGTTACCACCCACCAACCATTGTTGTTGCCAGTATTCGCCCCCTAAGGTAATTTGGGTAAAATAATGCCTATTCTCTGATCGCTGACG
>PIWD01000066.1 GCA_003354005.1 Gammaproteobacteria bacterium
AAAGCGTTTGTGTAAAGCAGTTCCCACATAACCATAGGTGCAGCAAGCCTGTTATGTCGAAAGGTAGTTGTAATCAGACATCTACGGGTCGCAAGAAGCCTCCGCTAGAACAGTTAGCAACTGTTTAGCGGCGGGAGTATGTCACAGAGTTAACCTTTTTTAAGCCAGATAAGATAGAATTAATAACTTATGCAAGAATAGTAGATAACTGTTAGTGTGGGAAGTTAAGTGTATAATTCCCTTAATTTTAATATGAAATAGGATAAACCATGAACTTACATGAATACCAAGCCAAACAATGGTTAGGTGCAGATGGCGTACCGGTGCCGTCTGGACAGGTCGTTAACAAAGCAGATGACATAGATCCAGTGATCAGCAGCTTAATCAAAGATATGGGACGTCTGGTTGTTAAAGCACAAGTCCATGCGGGAGGTCGCGGTAAAGCGGGTGGTGTTAAACTTGTTGATTCATCTTATGCTGCCGTAGAGGCAGTTAATGCCATGTTGGGTTCTCAGTTAGTGACCGAGCAAACCACAGAAGAAGGGCAGCCAGTGAATCAAGTTTTACTTGAAGAAACTTGTAATATTGATCGTGAACTGTATCTTGGTGCGGTGGTTGACCGTGCCAAACATTCCATTGTGATTATGGTCTCCAATCAGGGTGGAGTTGATATTGAAAAAGTAGCGGCTGAACAACCAGATGAAATCATTTCTGTTGTCATTGACCCTTTAATTGGTGTCATGCCTTTCCAGTGCCGTTATTTAGGTGGACAACTGAAACTAACTACTTCTCAGATAAAGGTATTCACAGCATTAGTGACCAAGCTTACACACTTGTTTGTACGGGGAGATCTAAGCTTATTAGAAATCAACCCCTTGGTTGTCACGACTGATGGTCAATTAATATGCCTAGATGCCAAAGTTAACATTGATGATAATGCACTTTACCGTCAACCAGCTTTCGCAGCGATGCGTGACCTGACGCAGGAAGATGAACGGGAGCGACAAGCACAGAAATGGCACTTAAGCTACATAGCCTTAGAAGGCAATATTGGGTGTATGGTTAATGGAGCAGGTTTAGCTATGGCAACCATGGACTTAATTAAACTATTTGGTGGTCAGCCTGCAAACTTTCTTGATGTTGGGGGCACAGCCGATGAAGAACGTGTTACTGAAGCCTTTAAGATTATACTACAAGATGAACAAGTTGAGGGAGTCCTCGTTAATATCTTTGGTGGTATTGTACGTTGTGATCTTATTGCTGATGGCATTATCAATGCGGTAAGCAAACAGGGCATCAAAATTCCAGTGGTCGTCCGTTTAGCAGGCAACCGTGCACTTGAGGCAACAGAAAAATTACGTAAAAGTGGGCTTAATATTATTGGTATAGCCGATTTTTCTGAGGCTGCCCAGTGTATTGTAGACGAAGTTATGACATCAGGAGCATCATCATGAGCGTATTAATTGATAAAAAAACAAAAGTTATTTGCCAAGGCTTCACAGGCAAACAGGGGACATTTCATTCTGAGCAAGCCATTGCTTACGGTACAAACATGGTTGGAGGGGTGAGTCCTGGAAAGGGAGGGCAACACCATCTCAACCTACCAGTATTTGACAGCGTGCACCAAGCGGTTGAATCTGTAAAGCCAGATGCAACCATTATTTTCGTGCCAGCACCATTTTGTAAAGACTCCGTTATTGAAGCGGCGGACGCTGGGATACCCTTAATTGTTTGCATTACAGAAGGGATTCCAGTCTTAGATATGGTTCAAATTAAACAGTATATAGACAGCAAAGGCTTACGTATGATCGGCCCTAACTGCCCAGGCATCATTACTCCAGGAGCCTGTAAAATCGGCATCATGCCAGCCAACATCCATAAACCAGGGCGGGTTGGTATTGTCTCGCGTTCGGGGACACTAACCTATGAGGCAGTGCATCAAACAACTCAACTTGGGTTTGGGCAAAGTACCTGTATAGGGATTGGTGGAGACCCTATTGTGGGCACTAGCTTTATTGATGCCTTGAAGCTGTTTGAAGCTGATACACAAACCGAGGCGATTGTTTTAGTCGGAGAAATCGGTGGCACAGCCGAGGAAGAAGCAGCCGACTATATTAAAAAGCACATCAGCAAACCTGTCATTTCGTATATTGCTGGTATAACGGCTCCACAAGGCAAACGTATGGGGCATGCAGGCGCAATTATAGCGGGAGGCAAGGGAACGGCTGATGAAAAATACGTTGCCTTACAAGCGGCAGGTGTGCATGTCTCACGTTCACCAGCCAAAATTGGTGAAAAAGTTGCTGAAGCTACAGGTTGGAAGTCAGTTTTTTCCTGATAAGAGCTAGCTAGCAATTGATCATTGAAAATCATCTCAAGTGCATGGGCAACCTGAGCTTAGATATTTGAATACTTCTGTAGAAGAATTTGAGCTGGTTGTCTATGCATTGAAAAACATAGTAAGTTCGGAGAAATTTAAAAGTGTAGAAGGAGTGCCAAATAACCACCATTTGAATTCGCAGGAAAGCAAGACAGACTTTGATTATGAAGACGGTTTATCCAATGATATATAGGATTTATGGTTGTGTTGCAAAGTTTTATTGGATCAAAGGATGCTTGTATTCTGGATACAATTATCCAGCGAGTGCATAAAATTGCTCCAACAGGAAGCTCACTATTCATTTGCTGTTTTTTAATCATTGCCCACAGCTCTATACCAGCCAATGTAGCTTTAGCAGAGAGAAATGATTTGAACCCCATCATAGGCTTAACAATTCGTT
>PIWD01000122.1 GCA_003354005.1 Gammaproteobacteria bacterium
CATGCGTCAAAGTGCCATGCCGGGCATGTCGTTCACACTTTCGGCACTTTTGGGTGGCCGTCCGGCCAACATTTGCTGGCAACCCGCTTCCGTGACCATGCAGCAAAGTGCCATGCCGGGCATGTCGTTTTTGCTTCCGGAACTTTTGGGTGGCCGTTCGGCCAACATTTGCTGACAACCCGCTTCCTGGACCATGTTTCAAAGTGCCATGCCGGGCACGTCGTTCTCACTTCCGGCACTTCCGGGATGGCGTCCGGCCACCGAGGGTTCATGCGGTCATGCGGCAAAGTGCCATGCCGGGCATGTCGTTCTCACTTCCGGCACTTTCGGGTGCCCGTCCGGCCAATATTTGCTGGCAGCCCGCCTCCTTGACCATGCGGCGAAGTGCCATGCCGGGCATGCCGTTCTCACTTCCGGCACTTCCGGGATGGCCGTTCGGC
Source organism: Gammaproteobacteria bacterium (assembly GCA_003354005.1). Classification (GTDB taxonomy): domain Bacteria; phylum Pseudomonadota; class Gammaproteobacteria; order PIWD01; family PIWD01; genus PIWD01. The sequence continues at coordinate 441 of PIWD01000122.1, forward strand.
CAACATTTGCTGACAACCCGCTGCCTGGGCCTTGCGTCAAAGTGCCATGCCGGGCACGTCGTTTTCACTTTCGGCACTTCCGGGTGGGCGTCCGGCCAAAGATTATTCATGCGGTCATGCGGCAACGTGCCATGCCGGGCATGTCGTTCTCACTTCCGGCACTTTCGGGTGTCCGTCCGGCCAATATTTGCTGGCAGCCCGCCTCCTTGACCATGCGGCGAAGTGCCATGCC
>PIWD01000067.1 GCA_003354005.1 Gammaproteobacteria bacterium
GCGATAACCTGCCGCATAATGCGGACGATTAAAGCTGGATTATTTGATTACTTTACGCGTACCGAAAACTTGCCAAAGCCCCGATGTTATGCGGTCAGCGTTAATTGCCTTGTTAGCGAAATTATTTTGTAATTCAAGTTGGTTGCATGCCGATCTATGTTTTGATTTTAAATGGGCCATATTTTCGAAACAACATGAGGATGAGCTCTTCGAATCCAACCATCCCAACCCCAATTATTGCCGTTACGATCACGCCAAGTTTTTAGAGCATCTGCTTCTTTAGTTAAGCCAGCATCTCTTAGTCGGCTGATAGCCTTTTCTTTTGTAACTCTTGTTGTATTCATATCCCGTTCCTTGAAATTTCAGTAAATATGATTTTGATCCTATTATCTCCCTTTGGCATTTCTCCTGAATTTGTTGTTTAAGGATTTCTTTTTTTAACTCGAACAATTCATTTTTTGTTTAATGTTTTTTTCATTCGCTAACGTTTACATAACCTGCGGCAAAACTGCGAATAACAGGCGTTGAGAAAATGCTGAACTTGGAACGTACCCCGAAATATACTATTCCGCCAATGTTTTGCGGTCAGAGTTGATTGGCTTGATACTGTAAAAGACCTCCTCATCCAGAGGGTAGTACTTACCATATAGGTAAGATCAACCTTAGCAAGGAGGAACCTTATGCAATTCTACACAAATCAACATAAATTTTACTGTGGAATCGATCTACATGCTCGTAAAATGTATATCTGCATCCTTGATTCAAAAGGAGATGTTTTAGTTCACCGTAACATGGCAACAAACGGGGAGCAATTTCTTCATATCATAAAACCGTACCGAGAAGATATTGCTGTGGCTGTTGAATGTATCTTTACTTGGTACTGGATAGCTGATCTTTGCAGGGAAAACGAGATTCCTTTTATCCTGGGGCACGCACTCTACATGAAAGCAATTCATGGAGGAAAAGCTAAGAATGACAAGGTCGATTCCCACAAGATTGCCGTATTACTAAAAGGTGGCATGATGCCAACAGCCTACGTCTACCCGTCTGAAATGCGAGCCACTCGTGATCTGCTCAGAAGAAGAACTCACTTCATGCGTAAACGGGCTGAGTTGTTCGCTCATATTCAGAATACCGGACATCAGTATAACCTTGATAAACCCCTTGGCTGTATCGCGAAACCCAAAAACAGAGAAGGGCTTATTGAGCGCTTCCCTGATAAATCAGTACAGAAAATCATAGAAATTGATTTGACCATGATTGAAGCTTATGACGAAATGTTGAGCAAATTAGAATGGAACATTGTCAAAACTGCAAAAAATCATGACCCCGTCAGTTACACCTTGCTCAAAACCACTCCTGGAGTAGGTCGGATCCTAGGGTTAACACTGTTATATGAGATAGAAAACATTGCCAGGTTTCCGAGAGTACAGGATTTCGTTTCGTACAGCAGGCTGATCAAGTGTGCCAAAGAGTCAAATGGGAAACGATATGGCTCAAGTGGCAGTAAGATTGGCAACGCACATCTTAAATGGGCTTTTAGCCAAGCAGCGGTTCACTCCCTGAAATATAACGAACAGGGTAAAAAACATCTCAATCGACTAACCAAAAAACATGGTAAAGGAAAAGCCCTGTCTATCTTGGCTCATAAAATAGGCAGAGCAACGTATTTTATCTTAAAGAACAAAGCCCCTTTTGATCGGGAGAAATTTTATGGTCTTTAGCTTGGAGGGGACAGGGTAGCCTGAAGCCTAACTGGTGCCACATATTGGCTAAAGCATATATCCGCATCTTCCAGGGAGAAGAAAACCCTTGTGCCTGAGCACACTGATGATGATATGCAATAATGCCTGGTAGCTAGACGTTTGATTGGCACGCTGTCCCGCTCCTTTTAATAATTTTGTGAGTAGTTTTCGTTGTTATTGGTTTCTGCTCCTCACCCGAACCTGAACCTAACTGAACAATGGCAATGCTATAAATCAGTATCTTGAATAGGACGTCACGAGGGCACGAATGAGTTTCTTGGTCGCGGCAAGTATCTGCACATTTCTTGTCGCAATTGTCATGCAGTATGGTGGTGAATCCGCCGCAATAACTGGGCCGTCTTCCGACGAGCTTCACTCTGGCCCATTCTCAGACGGTCCAGTTATTGCTTTCTTGGTTGCACAGCCGACTACATGGGGATTGAACCACAATAAGTGTTTGGTGCAGAATCAATTCTGTCGCCGCATTTGAAACAAAGTCAGAAATTCAATAATAAAAAAGCTGGCTCGCATTGATCGCAAGGGAAAAGTTCCACTTTTTCTCTTTAAGGACTTTTTTGTACTTGACAACCGGAGGTCTTATAAGTGTTAGATTTTAATCTTGGTAATAAAGATTTATAATTATAAGAACTTGTCTCTAATTATCATTACAAGAATAGTAACAATTACTATCCCAATACCATATAATCTTAATATTCTTTCCCCTTCATTTAAGGAGGCAAATATTGCATGCGGTCCTACTCGACATCGCGCAGAAAACGAACTAATAATCGAAAGTGCTATTCCCAAAAACGCTAATATGAAAATCGAATTGAACGGGTAATCTTTATTTGTCGAATGGGAAAAAATCTTATTACCTTTGTATTTAATTGTCTCTTCACGACCGTTGTCTGTATAATAGACCTCTTCTGTAGTAGTACCATTTTTTCTGACTAAAATTATGTAGTAATTTTCAAGACCTTCAGTTGTACTTTTCCAATTGCTATTTAATTTAACAT
>PIWD01000123.1 GCA_003354005.1 Gammaproteobacteria bacterium
TGGCTTGTCAGATGTTGCTCAGCTGTTCTAGCGAATTGTCTAGCTGCCTAGTATATTTTGCAGTTGGGAACAAATGAGCGTTGTCCGCAGCCATGCCCAAAGTCCTCAGCCTTTTCCTTTCGCTTGCATAGTTGGTGTGGATGGAACTTCTTGTGTCTCTTTTGCTTTTGGAGCAGAGAGCAGAGTTGGCTCGACGATCAGCAGAGATCAGCAGGGAGCTCAAGAGAGCTCGCGAGGAGGTCAGACGCAGCCACAAGGTGTGCAGTGCTGCCTGCTGGAGAAATGCAGTTGCCATCCTTTGCTTGTGCGATGGCGACACGTCTGCAGCCTGCGCATATGCGTCGATGCATTGGCAGAAGCACCATAATCCAGCCGCCTTACGAACCAACTTGGAGCAATGGTGGGTCTCTACGATTGCGGCCGACCGGCGAGCGAGGTCTGTGGCGCCAGACACAGCTCAGCCCAGAGCTGCTGCGAAAGCTGCGCAGAAGTATCTCACTGAGTCGAAGTTGCACAGATTCGTAGAAGACTCCAACTTTGAGTTTGGAGTGGCGCCTGTTACGCCTGCTGTCATCACAGAGGTGCATCGAATGCAAAGCGCTGTGGCTGAGCCTGCCGCCTGCCTGCTCAGCCGAAGCGCAAGCCACAAATCCAT
>PIWD01000124.1 GCA_003354005.1 Gammaproteobacteria bacterium
CTAAAACCTTCAAATGGAGGCTCTAATCCTAAATTGTCGTAAGAACAAAGCAATAAACTATCAAAACACTTACAAGAAAAAATATATCCAAAAGTAAAAGATATATCTGCATATATATTTGAAACATATGGCATAAAATATTCAAATTCAGGCTTAACGAAAATTCACATTTCACCTTCTGGTATAAATATATAAAGAAATTTGAAATGAATTTATTTGAATGAAAATTGGGAAAAAAGTTGATAATTTAATTGCTTTTTCCATAGAATTCAGGACGAGACAGAATTTTAAAAATTTGTCAACAAAAGTAAGATTATTAAAAATACCTTTAGAAAATGAGACAGAAATATTATTAACAAATTTATACGATTCCGATCTTTATCCCAATTCGATTTTTAAAGAATTATATTATAAAAGATGGCAAATAGAAACAAATTATGATATTTTAAAAAACATATTAGAAATAGAAAATTTTTCTAGTTATTCCGAAGAAAGTATCATGCAAGATATATATATCACAATGTTTTTGCGAAATTATCAAAGTTTATTAAAAGAAGATTTAGAAGAAAAAGTATCCAAAAAGTATTCACATCGCTTATATGATTATAAATTAAATACTTCGATAAGCATGGGCATCCTGAATGAAAGATTAGT
>PIWD01000125.1 GCA_003354005.1 Gammaproteobacteria bacterium
CCTAAAATCTTAAAAATCAACCAAGCTTATTATATAAGAAATCTTAGATTTTTGTATATTCTTATGTTGGTTTTTTAAGGAGGTATAAGACCAAGCTCTAATTCTGAATTTTGTATTTTTTTGATACCTTCTAATATATTTATTTTTTGCTTTGATAAAGTTGAAAATATTGATTTTATTCTACTAAATTCTTCACCCCCTTCTAATGTTCTAAAACCACCAGATATCTTTTGTTTTAATTTCATCATACGAATGTCTCTTTCTGCTTGATTATTTGAAAAAGGAACTTTTTCTTCAGACATGAAACGTAATATTTCACTTTTATTTTTCCTTAAACGTCTCAGTAAGTTATGGCCTCGCCTATGGCGTTTTCTTCCACTTTTACCTCTAGGAAGCTCTTCCTTGGATTCATGATAGGCAAAGCCTTTTTCTGATATTTTATCATATAGTTTTGTCATTTTTTCCATATAGTCGTTTGTTATACTTGATATACCTTGATTTTTTCTTCTACGTAATATATTAAAAAGTACATATAAATTACCTGACCATACTTCTTCTTCTATTTCTTTTAATGCTTTTAGTTCTCGCATATGATGAATATTACACAATGCATGATCCACATTTTTTAATTTATTGTATGATACAT
>PIWD01000068.1 GCA_003354005.1 Gammaproteobacteria bacterium
ATTTAATCCATCATTGTTTTCATTCTTATGGTTATCTTCTTTATTTTCATATAAATGATTAGTTTTATTTAACACACTAATATTGAACTTAAAGATTTCTGAATCTTCGATTTTTTGCTCTTCTATGTAGAATCGATTTGTTGGCGGTAGGGTCTGATCTTTTGCTATTTCTATTGCTTGCTTTAAGCTACCCGCCTGATCACCTTTATGTGCTTGCATGCTATTAGCATTTTTGGCATACACCTTGAACTCCTTTGAAAGAGCGCGGTTGGTGTCCATATTCTTAATTATCTTCATAAGTGATGTGTTAGCTTCCAGATTTTGTAATTTAGCATTTGCACCTTGGTCATCAATACTAATGGTGGTAACAGCACCTTGATAATTTTCTTTGCTTACGGCTATGCTAATTGCTGCATCTAAGGCTTTGACTGAAGACACAGGCTCTTTCCCAATGAAAACCTTAGGTAGATACACCTTGATACCTGATTCAGGTACACTTTTACCGTTGGCAAAATTTACAAGTTCTGTAAAAAAATTTTTCTCTACCTTAGAGAGTGCATTGTAATTCCTATTTTCAATGCTTCTTAACATATCAACCATGCTCGATACAGCGTGATGCCTTTCATTTGCACTTTTACAACCCGCGACTGACGATTGTTCAATGTATTGTGAGAAGGCTTGTATAATCATGCCGTATTTCAAATTAAAGTGCTGATCATTTGCAACCATACGAAGAAGTGCGTGGGAGACGAATGTACGCAAAGTAGCAGGCTTTTCATCATTTGATACAGATGAGCCTTTCAACTCTTGATTGTCCTTTTCCTGCGTTTCCTGTATAACTTTCTGCTGTACAATATTCTGCGAGGCAATTTGTTTAAAATTCTTAAGTATTTTTATAGCTTCTTTCCCATATTCAGAATTACAAAAATAACCAGGCATGCCTTTAACATTGACTGCATCACTAATCAAAAATTCTGCATAATATCTCCCTACATAATTAATAAACGTATCTTCAATAATAAGCTTCAATCCGTCAGGATAGTTAGAACGATTGGAATACATAGTTGCTAGCATTGAGAATTCAGCCATTACTGTAGCTTCTCGTCTGGTAGACGAAAATAGCCCACCATAACCCAGTGCATTTCCATGCTTATTAACAGGGATATTTTGTATATAAATAAAATTTTCATAACTCATGGCTTTCAGATTATACTTGTGAGCACCTTTTAATATACGCCCCGCACTTTCCGTTTGCTTATTTGTTCTATCAAGTGTGTTATTTTCATGAACAGAATAAAGTGATGTCAATAAGTTATAGGTAAATCCCTTCTTACCACTTGCCCTTTTCATGCCCTCTGCTAATTCATCTAATTTAATTACAACATCATCAACTGCATCAAGCCCCTCTAGCTCCTTCACAGCAATAGATGGCACTCGAAATTCATAAGCAGCACGCTTATCTATAACATCCCCATTCTCAAAGTTGTGACGAATAATACGACGAATAGCAAGAGTATTATCCCCTTTTTGTTTATTATGAGCTGTCTTATCAGTTCCTGTAATGCGTGTTGCAGTTTGATGATCAATGTCAGTTCCTAGGTAATCGGATGTCGTGGCTGCTGTTTTCTTAAAGCTCTTCTTTATCAGCTTGTTTTTCAATACATCGAGATGCTCAGCTTCTATATATCTGGCAATATTCTCGGCCAATATTGTATTACATGTTTCACTAAGCTTTTCTCTGGATTGATCGAGGGCTGCATTCAGTTTGTTATAATCTATATTACCGTTAGTATCCAGGCTATTATCAATTGCGACATTAACTTCATTTCGTACAGCATCACTTATACTGAATTTTATATTATTAAGCATATTACCGCGCATACTATCTGAAATGTAAATATTTTCTTGGTCAAGTTCTAATACCCTAATTTTTAAGTAGGTATGCTTAAGCATTTCCGTGAGTAAAGGAATAAGGCTGCCACGCTCCCTATTTAAATGTGGGTGATGATAATGAACAAGAAACTTTTGAATTAGAGTAGCATTTCCTTTAATATCCAAGCTTGCAAAGGTTATGGGGGTAATGTCGCTGCCAAGTAGTCTTTCTAGATGTTCCTTTTTGGGCTCTTCTTTATCATCTTGTATTGCGGATTTTTTTTCTATTTCAGATTGTTCTTCAATCTTGTCAATGATCTTTGTGTAATCGGCATCTTCAAGCTTTATCTCTAGTAAAACATGCCCTTGTATATCGAATAACAGATTTTTGCCTTCCATTTCTTCTGCAAGCTCTATACCCTTATTTATGAGATGCTGTTGATAAACTGATTCTGCATTCAACATATCCTACCTATAATTTTCACTTTTTACCACATCATTATAACACATATTTTCGGCATTTTCATCAGAAAACGTTTGTTTTATCTAAAAAATGCTATATTAATAAAAATTCCCCATTTTTGCGCATATTTTTATTAAAAATCAGTCTATCCTTGATTGCAGGAAACTCGTGCTCCTTTGTAAGTTAGTTCCTCGGAGGAGGTGAGTATGTCAAACGGTTGTGTTGCAAAGATGAGCGGTATATAAGAAAATATTTATTTAACCAAATATTAAAGGTAAAATTAATGATCAAATTTTCTGGAAGACATTTTCCGAAAGATGTTATTTTATGCTG
>PIWD01000007.1 GCA_003354005.1 Gammaproteobacteria bacterium
AGATTTCTACTGATTTCATTGAATGAAAGAAGGGAATTTCGATAGTAAGTATATTGCTTGTGGCGAGCTTTCAGCTCCGCTTTCAGCTCTGCTTCCAGTTTGGTGAACTTGTCGAGGATATTAACAATTTCTTGTTGTACTGGAAGGGGTGGGAGCGGTACTCGAATAGTGGACATTACATTACTCGTAAGAGTTGGCTTGCCCATTCCGCTAGAAACATAGCTTTTGGTAGTAATGCTAAGAGTATAGTAAAGAAATTTGAGGTCAATTTTTTCTGGTGAACTATTGCTGATCAAACCGCAATCTCCTGTGGCACTAAATTTATCATTATCGCGATAGAAAACTGAACCTGCATTGGCACCACCAGTAGTCCATGTTATAAAAGTTCCATCTTGGTCATAGGTATTAATCCTTCCAAGTACGCCGTTATTTTCCGTCTTTGAAGAATAGACAGGGTAATCCCCAGAATTATCTATTAGATAACTCTTCGACAACATTGCACGCCCTCTCGACAGCTTGCAGAGTTCTCCCAGAGTCGTATACTCCACACCATCCGAACAATACTTCTTTATCAAATCATCAATTCAGTTCATTGCTACATCTCCTCAGTTTTGAATTGCTATAGCCTTCATAACAATAGCTGACATCAATACCCTTCATAAACAGTGTGCGGTCATTGATTTGATTGGTCAAAGCTTCTTTCAGCAAGGTTTTGATTTCTACATCCTTTGTCATGCTGCTTTACACTCCAAATCCGTAACGATGGCGTCAATCTGTGTGCGTAGCTCATTTTGATGGGCAACTATTTTTTTAATACGTGTATTCAGCTCAGTAATATCCACCACCTCGCGTTCATCTTTTGGGGTGACGTATGTGCCGACGCTGATGTTGTAATTCTTCTCCTCAATCTCTTTATGTGACACAAGGCGGGAGAAATGTTCTTCCGTGGAGCGACTGGCATAACACTCCAGAATTCGCTTCGTGTGATTGTCTTTCAGCTTGTTCTTGGCGGAACCGCGCACAAATTCATTGGCAGCATCAATGAACAGCACCTTACTGTCGGACTTGTTCTTTTTCAGCACTAAGATGCAGGTGGCAATGGTGGTGCCGAAGAATAAATCCTTTGGAAGCTGGATCACGGAATTCACATAGTTATTATCCACCAAATATTTTCTGATTTTTTGCTCCGCACCGCTGCGATACATCGCACCAGGGAAGGAAACAACAGCCGCTGTACCGTTTGAAGCCAGCCATGACAAAGCGTGCATAACAAAAGCCAAATCTGCCTTTGATTTTGGTGCAAGCACACCTGCGGGCGTAAAACGGTCATCATTAATCAAGATCGGGTTAGCATCACCATCCCATTTAATGGAGTATGGCGGATTGGAAACAATGGCATCAAACGGCTCATCATCCCAGTGATGTGGGTCGGTGAGTGTATTGCCGTGGGCAATATCAAACTCTTTATAGTTGATATCATGCAGGAACATGTTAATTCGACAGAGGTTATAGGTCGTAATATTGATTTCCTGACCAAAGAAACCGTCGCGGACACTTTCCTTGCCCAACACCTTTGCAAATTTTAGGAGCAATGAACCTGAACCACAAGCAGGGTCATAGACTTTGTTTACTTCCTTTTTGCCAACAACAGTAATACGTGCCAGCAATTCGGAAACCTCTTGAGGGGTAAAAAATTCTCCGCCTGATTTGCCCGCTTTTGCGGCATACATGGTCATCAGGTATTCGTAGGCGTCACCAAACAGATCGATGGAGTTGTCGTCATAATCCCCAATTGGCAGGTCACCAATAGCATTAAGCAATTTCACCAGCTTTTCATTACGCTTTACAACTGTTGTGCCGAGCTTCTTACTGTTAACATCAAGGTCGTCAAACAAACCTTTCATGTCACTTTCACTATCTGTGTCTTGAGCAGAGCCTTCAATATTTTTGAAGACTCTTTCCAATGTTTCATTCAGGTTGGCGTCTCTGGTCGCTCGTTTGCAGACATTTTCGAATAAATCACTCGGGAGAATGAAACAGCCCTTTTCCTCTAGTATCGAATCACGAGTGCGCTCCGCGTCACTGTCACTCAAAGTGGCATAATTGAAATTATGTTCACCAGCCTCTTTTTGATTTTTGTTTATGTACAAGCTTAGATTTTCTGAGATGAAACGATAAAAAAGAATGCCCAATACATAATGTTTAAAATCCCAACCATCGACGCTGCCACGCATGTCATTAGCAATCCGCCAGATTGTGGAATGTAATGCTGAACGCTCTTGTTCTTTTTTTGTATCAACCATTACTTATCCTAGCTATTTTTCTCTTGTTCACTCTTCCTAAACTGCTATGCACTGCTTACCTTGAAGCCTTGCCTTTAGATGCAAAACGGCTTGCCGTTTTCTACATGATCTTGAGGTAATCGGTGCGTTCTTTCACGGTCATGATATCATCATTAGGCAGAGCTTCAATGTCCTTTTTGGGATATGTGGGTTGAAAGTAGTGGAAAATGGATGATTAATCAAGTGAGTTATCGAAGAATTGACATCCTTCCCTTCCTAAAAAAAGGGGATTGCTATTCAAAAATAGCTATCTAATAATATTGCTGGCATTGGCAAAAAGGTTGTTAAGATGGGTCATGCGGTGAATACCCTCTTTAATCACCGCATATTTTGCGGTGATTAATCTTGCCCTTGCGGTGAATAAATCCTATAATCGCCTTAAATGATGCGGTGATTAATATGTGGATTCATGAACATCAAAACTGGCCAGACTTCACGTGGGATGCAGAAGCCCTTGCTTCCAAGCTGGCAGATATACGTTATCGACAAGGGTGCTTGCTTGGTCGTATGGAAGGACTCGGATTTGAATTAAAGCGCGAAGCAAGCTTGAATACTCTCACTAATGATGTAGTAAAATCGTCAGCCATTGAGGGTGAAAATCTGAACCCCGAAGAAGTTAGGTCATCTATTGCACGTAGGCTGGGCATTGATATTGCTGGCCTTATTCCAGCAAGCCAGGATGTTGAAGGTATCGTTGAGATGATGCTGGATGCTACGCAGCAATTTTCTTTAGCCTTGACCAAAGACCGCCTATTTGATTGGCACGCAGCACTATTCCCAACAGGGCGTAGCGGAATGCACTGGATTACAGTTGGTGGCTGGCGCACTACAGACGCAGGCTCTATGCAGGTTATTTCTGGCCATATCGGGAAAGAAAAGATTCACTTTGAAGCCCCAAGTGTGAACCGTTTAGAAAAAGAAATGAAGGCATTTCTTAAGTGGTTTGGCAATGGAGATGACATTGATCCAGTTATCAAGGCGGGTGTTGCTCATCTATGGTTTGTGACTATCCATCCTTTTGAAGATGGTAATGGACGAATTGCCAGAGCAATTGGTGATATGGCACTAGCTCGTGCGGATGGCACACAAGGTCGTTTCTATAGCCTCTCATCCCAGATTGAAACAGAACGTAAGCAGTACTATGATCAGCTCGAGAAACAGCAGCGTGCCACACCTGATATTACAGACTGGCTTTTTTGGTTTTTGGATTGTCTTGGTCGAGCCATTGCTAATGCTGAAACAAAACTGGGCAATATTTTATTCAAGGCGCATCTCTGGGATACCATCAACCAAAAGCTTGTAAATGAGCGCCAGCGTTTAATGATCAATCGTATGCTTGAAGATGATTTTAAAGGTTTTATGAACACCTCGAAATATGCAAAGCTGGCTAAATGCTCAAACGATACGGCACTCCGTGATATTCAGGAGTTGAAAGAAAGAGGTATCTTTATTCAAAATCCTGGAGGTGGACGCAGCACGAGTTACAGGTTGCCAGAGCGTGCGGATAATCTGCGTTTCCAATGAGAGTAAAGGGGGTTTCGAGCTCAAAGTGGTTCAATACACCGCTAGTTTTTGAGTCTCGAAAAATTTTAGCGTGATTTTTTGTACGTAATGGCCTTCCATGCAGACTTTTGTATTTCCAAACACAGTTCAAAACCGTCAAAAAAGATTTTCAAGTAATGTTTTATCAGGCATTTCTGGAGGATTCCCATTGTGTGTCAAATCATCTTCAGGAATTGAAGTAGGCGCATCTTGATAAGGCACTTGAAGGGTGGGAACGTGTTGTCGTCGGAATATCTCGAAAATAGCGTTAGGTTGCTGTGGATATGCTAATAACCCTGTTTCTGGATCAATGCGAACAGTTATTAGGCCAGGGGGTCTTGGGAAGACTTTAGGGGGGAATTGTTGCAATGCTTTACGCATAAAATTAATCCAAATAGGGAGGGCTGTTTGGCTTGCGAACATGTGTAATGAAATGGCATGATCATATCCCATCCAAGCAACTGCTAACAAATTAGGTTGGAAGCCAGCAAACCAAGCATCCAACTGATTATTTGAGCTACCTGTCTTACCAGCAATATCATCTCGTTCAAGTACTTTGGCACGACGACCTGAGCCATCATGAATCACGCTACGCAGAGCTTGTGTGATAAGGTAGGCATTTTGTGCTGTGATAACGCGCTGTCGCTTAGCTGAGTTATTGGGATCAGGTGGAAGAACCTGACCTTCTTCTTCAATACGTGCGATAAAATGGGGATGGATACGAAAACCAGTATTGGCAAAGACAGCATAAGCTGCAGCCAATTTTAAGGGTGAAATAAGATTGCTGCCTAGTGCTAATGATAGGCTATTGGGCAGTGTATCTAAATCAAACCCAAATCGTGCTAAATAATTCCGAGTTTCTTTGATGTTCATACGTTTCAGTAATCGAATGGACACGAGGTTACGTGAATGCACTAAACCGACACGCAAGCGTGTGGGACCGTTAAATTGCTCATTAACATTGTGTGGTCTCCATAGCAATCTGTTGCCACCACCTTGTGTGACAATTGGTGCATCATTGATGATTGTTGCTAAAGTTAAGCCTTTTGCTAAAGCTGCTGAATAAATAAATGGTTTAATGGTTGAGGCTGCTTGACGTTTCGCTTGCGTGATACGGTTAAAGTGATGCCCTTGCTTATTGAGTCCGCCAACGAGTGCTAATATTGCACCTTGATTTGGGTCGAGAGCAACAATTGCTCCCTGTAAGTCGTCTTGAGATATTGCTTGAGATTCCGAGGAATTGGGATTGTTTTCGAGTTCATAAGAACGGCGCTGTACTTCATAGGCCTTTATGCCACTTATTAATGCTTCCTGGGCAGCAATCTGTAAAGTAGAATTGACTGTCGTGTAAATTTTAATATTGCGTGTATAGGCATCCTTACCCCAACGATGTTCTGCATACAGTCGTGCCATTTCTGCAATATATGGTGCCTGAAAGTCAATTTGGGGAAGATGTCGAGATGCTGTAATTGGTGCTAGATATGCTTTTTGGTAAGCTTTTTCAGTGATGTAATCCATAGCAAGCATTCGCTTTAAAACATGGTTTCTACGCTTAATTGCTGCATCTGCATTGAATAAAGGATTAATACGAGACGGTGCTTGTGGTAAACCTACTAGCATTGCCATTTCAGCTAAGGTTAGATCATTTAAGGCTTTTCCATAATAAATTGTCGCTGCTGCAGCGATACCATAGGCACGATGTCCGAAATAGACTCTATTTAAATAAAGTTCAAGAATTTGATTCTTGCTCAACAACCGATCTATTTTAAGTGCTAGTAATATCTCTTTAATCTTTCGTGAATAAGATTTACGTTGATTAAGGAAAAAATTCCGTGCAACTTGCATGGTAATAGTGCTACCACCTTCACGTTTTTCACCTGTTTGGATTAACACATGAGCTGCACGAAGCAGGCTTACAAAATCAATGCCGACATGCTGATAAAAACGATGATCTTCTGTTGCAACCAACGCATTGACAATATCTGTCGGGATTTTTTCAAATGATACAGGAAAACAATATTTTTCACCAAATATTGCAATGAGCTTCTCATCGTGGGTATAAATACGCAGTGGAACCTGCAACTGAATATGCTTAATATGGCTGATGCCTGGTAATTGCAACTGAAAATAGAGATAGACAACCATCAAGAGGGCAATACTGTACAAGCCAAAGCTCAACATGGCCCACAGTGCTTTCGTTGATGATCGCCTCATATATTTTTACCAGTGTAGCCATATGGTGGCTATGGGTGGACTCGAACCACCGACCCCAGCATTATGAATGCTGTGCTCTAACCGACTGAGCTACATAGCCACAGTAAAATGCTTGGCTATTCTCTCGTTAATAGCATTGACATCCCGCCCCTCCCTAGAGAAAGGGGATTCTTATTACTAAGCTGGTTGTTAGTTGCCCATTCCCAGAGATTCCTGATTCATCGAATCAGCTAATGCCATCTCTCTGCGGGCTAGCACGACATGCCCTGCCACTAAAATGAACTGTAACAGCTTAGTGTGAAATAGTCAACAAAATACCGAAGATCACAAGAGACGCTCGACTAGCAGGGAGCTTTGCATCCTCCCCCTAAACAAGGAGGTTTTACGGCGAGCTTGATAATTGTCAAGAACACTGTTATTTTTGTGCTACTCTAGGCTACGATTATGGAAGGAAATATATTTTATGTCACATCACGAACATACATTTAAACAGTTGGCGCACGGTGTTGTTGAAATATTGCCAGAAGGTGTCTTAGTATCTCTGCTAGCAGAACAGCGACCATTACGGATTAAAGCTGGGTTTGATCCGACTGCCCCTAATTTACATCTTGGACATACCATACTATTCAATAAACTACGAACCTTCCAAGACTTAGGCCACGATATTTTGTTAGTAATCGGCGATTTCACAGCTATGATTGGCGACCCAACTGGAAAAAACAGAACACGCCCCCAATTAAGTAGAGACCAAGTATTGGCACATACTAATACGTATGCTGAACAAGCCTTTAAGATACTTGATCAAAAAAAAACACAGCTCCTATTTAATTCAAGCTGGATGGATCAATTTCACATTAATGATCTCATTAAACTAGCTTCCAAGCAGACGGTTGCACGCATGCTGGAACGTGAAGATTTTAGCCTTCGCTACAAAAACAATCAGCCTATTGCAATTCATGAATTCCTCTACCCATTGATACAGGGCTACGATTCAGTCGTATTAAAGGCGGACTTTGAACTTGGCGGTACCGATCAACGCTTTAATTTGCTGATGGGACGCGAGATACAAAAGCACTATTGTCAAGCATCACAGGCGATTATGATCTTACCCTTGCTGACGGGAACGGATGGCATAAAAAAAATGTCGAAGTCACACGGGAATACAATTGACATCACAGAAACGCCCGAAGAAATGTTTGGGCAACTGATGTCTATTTCTGATGTCCTAATGTGGGAATATATCGAACTATTAAGCTTTCAACCCATAGAGGAACAAAAGCGTTGGCGCAAAGAAGTTGATGCAGGTGCCAATCCGCGTGATGTTAAAGTTAAATTGGCATTAGAAATCGTAGAACGTTTCCACAATGCTGACTCAGCTAAACATGCCCACCAAGCTTTTGTTGCTCGCTTTAAACGCCATCAACTCCCCAAAGACCTGCCAATAAAAGATATTAGCATTGATACACCTAATATTTTATTAACCCAACTACTCAAACGAGTAGGCTTGGTGGCTAGCACATCTGAGGCAATTCGCTTAATTCGACAAGGTGGTGTAAAAATTAATGAGGAAAAAATTACTGACCCAACCTTACTCATGTTGAGGGGGTGCACACATATTATCTACCAGGTAGGTAAGCGACACATTGTAAATGTGGAGATTGCAGTGGAGAGAGGGCACGAAGAAGCTGCCCAGCAGGGGGATGCCCTGGCACAAACCAACCTGGGGTTTATGTATGCCAAAGGGCGAGGCGTGGAACAAGACTACACAAAGGCGGTGAGCTGGTACAGAAAAGCTGCCCAGCAGGGGGATGCCCTGGCACAAGCTAACCTGGGTCTTATGTATGTCCAAGGGCAAGGCGTGGAACAAGATGACGAAGAGGCGGTGAGCTGGTATAGAAAAGCTGCCGAGCAGGGGGATGCCCTGGCACAAACCAACCTGGGTCTTATGTATGCCCAAGGGCGAGGCGTGGAACAAGACTACACAAAGGCGGTGAGCTGGTACAAAGAAGCTGCCGAGCAGGGGGATGCCCTGGCACAAACCAACCTGGGGTTTATGTATGCCAAAGGGCGAGGTGTGGAACAAGATGACGAAGAGGCGGTGAGCTGGTACAGAAAAGCTGCTGAGCAGGGGGATGCCCTGGCACAACACAACCTGGGCTTTAGTTATGAAAAAGGGCAAGGTGTGGAACAAGACGATAAAGAGGCGGTGAGTTGGTACAGAAAAGCTACCGAGCAGGGGAATGCCCTGGCACAAAACGGCCTGGGGACAATGTATGCTGAAGGGCGAGGCGTAGAACAAGATGACAAAGAGGCGGCAAGCTGGTTTGAAAAAGCCGCCAAGCAGGGGTTTGCTCTAGCACGAATCAACCTGGACAGATTGCACAGAAAAGTTGCCGAGCAGGGGGATGCCGAAGTATAAGACGGGCTGTATGAAGAAATTGGGTTGTGTTAGCGCGAGAGCACTTGCTTTTTTAATACGTTTAATGTTATGCTGCGCTCGGAGGAGTGCGTTGATGTCTATTGAACTCTACATAACAGATATGATAGAATGGGAGTCTTCTGGCTTGGCAGGAAGAGTGCTCAGGACTTCTTTATCTGAAAAATTTTTAGATACCTTTTTCACTCTAGGTGGATATTTCACTTTAATAAATGGATTGGATATCAGGTTAGGTCTTGTTGATTTTATTTTGGGTGTGCCATTTTATATTATTATTGTATTTATTAATGCATCTATTATTGCTGATAGAGGGCAGATATCATCTCCTATATTATTTATATCATTCCTTTTACTGCCGATTGTGGTTCTATTCCCGGGTATCGCAGTGATTACTAAATGTGTCTCTTGGATTTTATCTTTTTGTATCACGTTAGCATTATTTCCCTTTATTTGGCTCTTTATCCACTTGCCTGCATCATGTATAGCTCCTAAACACAAAAGTAATATTTACAGTATAGTTGGTGTAGATAGTTCAAAAAAAACATTCGGAGAATTTTTAAAAGACCTTGGGGTAACTCTTGGTCATATTGATAGAAAAGGTACTGCTAAAATAGAAGGATATTTAGGTACTTCTTACTGTGACCCCGTTTTAGTTATCATATCTAAAGATAATATGGAGTTGTTTAGATCTAATACCTTAACTTTTGCTCAGTTGAATGGTCTTTGCAAGCTAGGGGTGACCAAAAAAGTTGATTGGTTTAAATATATTTGTATGATGCCAAAATCCGAGCGAGTGCAAATAATAGACTTTATGTTTACTAAAGCTGGTGTGGGGAAGGGCAAGGCTATTGATTCTGAAGAGCTTAGAGAGGTTACTAAAGACTTGCCACGAGACATTAGTGGTGTTATAAACCATTTTACATTTTGAAGGTGGCCTATTATGATACGAGGTACAGAAATAATTAAGTAGGCATATCTCTTTTCAAATGCCCAGCCCTAATGGATAAATCCAAGGGGCTTTAAGGGTAAGCATTTCTCTGCTGATAAATGCGAATCTGAATAAATCCCTTTTGACTTTTAATACGTTTTATGTTATGCTGCGCCTGGAGGTGTGCGTTGATGTCTATTAAACTCTACATAACAGATATGATAAAACGGGAGTCTTCTGGCTTGGCAGGAAGAGTGCTCAGGACTTCTTTATCTGAAAAATTTTTAGATACCTTTTACACTCTAGCAGGCATCTATGGGGATAGGGGTAGGGATAGGGATAGGGATTCTCATGGTCTTGTTAGTCTTATTTTGTGTTTGCCAATTTTTTATTGGTTTTTAGATAAGGCAGGTAGTGGGGTATTGTATGGTTTAGTTTTATATGCTACCGAGCTACTTCGACTTGTCTCTCTGGTTTTATCTTTTTGCATCACGCTAGCTTTATCTCCCTTTATTTTGCTCTTTATCCACTTGCCTGTATGTATAGCTTCTAAACATAGAAGGAACATTCGCAGTATAAAAAGATATTGTGGTGATTATAGTGAATCGTTTGGAGAATATTTAATGTACACCTTTAAGCACATAAGTAAGGCTGAGGTGTATGTATGTATAATGAAAATAAAAATCTATTGGAGATTTGTGAAAAGATTCCTGCATATAGTAATGTTTTTTCTCACTTTGACTCTCATATATACTTGTTAGCTGTACGACGTTACGTTGGATCTGTATTTCCAAAAGAAGATAATTTGAGGTTGCGGCATTGGATAGAACTGATAGTGAATAGTATGTCCAATGACTGCTGTAATGTGGGAGAGGGAGATATATTTTTAATAAATTTTTCAACTTTAACTGAGGATCAGAGGAGTGGTCTTTTCAAGCTAGGGATAACCACACACGCATATTATTATGGTAAAGAAAGGCAAAAGCAAATAATAGACTTTATGATTAATAATATGGATGGTGATGGCAGGTTTTTTAACGATCCTGGAGGTCGTTGTATTCCACAAGAGGTTAGTAATCTTATAAGTAATTATGGTGCGCTAATACGATCACAACCAGAAATTGGGCTTTAGTCTTTTTGTTGGCAACTAATTTCTTCGGTTTATAATAGAAATTTGATTGGCTAATATGGTACAGATGACAGTTACGCTTTATGCTAAGGCTGTAGTTTCTATGCAAATGTTCAGTTTATTTCCTTTCTTTCAGTTACCCCTCCTGGCTTTTTTTCGATGACATCCCGTTAGAGCATCATTTTTAATGCTGGTGTTGGCAAGCTCCCTTTTCAGTCGTTTATTCTCTCTTTCAACATTTTCACAATCTTTGCTTCACTTAATTTTGATTTTTTCATCATTTCTCCTATTGGGTCAAAATATGATCAGAACATCCAATTATAACTGTCCTATTATAGAGTGTGGCTAGCCAGTGGATAATAGTCATCATTGTTCGTATAATAGTTATCATTTGGTACTATGGGTTATTGTATTATGGGAACGAAACGAGGCTTTGGTAAATACGTTGTCCGCACTTTCAATGTTTCTGCATGGATCGGTTTAGATAGTTTGCGTTTATCAGCGCGCAATATTAAGCGAATGAGTAAGCAGTTATTGACGCACACACCATCTGAACACAAAGAGACTTATCAACAAGCTATTGAACGTTTAAAATTAAATGCCGAAAATCAAAAGACTCGTAAAGCATCGTTTTTACGTATGAGCATTATTTATACATCAATGGCAGGCACAATGCTTGGTTATGCGCTTTTTTTGACGATGTCACATCACTTGTTGGCGGCAATCATGAGTTATGTGCTGACTTTTCTATTACTGAGTTTTGCTTTTAGGGAGCATTTTTGGTACACGCAAATGCGCGAAAGGAGGCTTGGAATGACATTGCGTGATTGGGCTAAGGCTGTTTTTAAATACTGTTCACGGAAGAAGAGCACATGAGACGTTTGTTAGTTTTAATATTAATGCTTATCCCTCAATGGGCTTGGGCTGAAGATGGTATTGATACACTGATATCAAAAGAATTATTTACACCTAGTCTGAATGATGCATCAATTGGCTACTTGAATCGTTTATTTGGGGAAGTTGGGGGATTGCTGGTTTCGGATGGAAACATTCTATCTACACATAGTTTAATGGGGGAATTATTTCGTATTTTTAATTCTGGTATTCTGATGCTAGCTGGTATCGTTATGGGGTACACAGTTATTATCACCTCACTTGGGATGTCTCAGCAAGGTGAAATGATGATGGGGCGTGGCAAGAAAGCATCAGCCGCTGTCGCGCTGCGTGTATCGTTAGGTATTGCGATGTTGGTGCCCAAGTTTAGCGGTTATTCAGGTATCCAGCTTGTTGTGATGTGGGTTGTCATACAGAGTGTCGGGTTTGCTGATAGTCTGTGGAGTGCTGCACTGGATTTTTATAAAGAAGGTGGGGGAACTTATTTAGAAAATCAGGCTGGTAGTGATCTTGCTAATTTTAAAACAGTTATGGGGACAACAAGTACAGCAGTGAGTGACATGAAAGGAATTAGTATGATCTTTTCTTCATTGGTGTGTATGCATTATCACGAAAAAACTATGAATATAGCAAAGCAAGAAGCTGAAAAGAACTCAAAGCAGAGTTCGTTTGCGCAAGGGGAGGGTACTCCACCTTTCGATAAGCCAAATAATTTACTTCTTGGTGGCTCTGGTCAAAGCAAGCAATTGAATGTAGAGTGGGGTGGGAGCGATGATAGTTGGGTTGTGCGTTTCCCAAGTGGTCGTGGAAACAATAGTGGAAAAATAAAGGGGAATGGCTGCGGTCAGTATAATTATCCTAGCAGCATTCTTAATGAAGTAGATTCAACACAAGTGGCAGAAGATAAATTTACCATGGGTAGAGCTGTTCATTATGTTGTTGGGCTTTTAGATCAGGTTGCCAGTGATTTTGTAAATCAATATAGTGCAACAAAATATCCGACGGTGCCCAATAATTTAATTAGTAGTGATATTTCTGAAGTCTCAAATCCAGTAACGCTCATCAGGCAACTTTGGGTTTTTATGAATGGTTCGGCCGACCAAGAAGCCCACCCCAATGTAACTGAATTGGTGCGGTATTTACGACAGGCTGTTGATGGCTATTTAACGTATACGTTTTCATTGCGTTTGAATAATCAAAATAGTGCAAGTCAGGGTTTTATTGATTTACTTGATGAGGCAGATCGAGGTGGATGGATATTAGCAGGTCGTTATGTTAGAAAACTTTCAGCGAAAAAGGTGGAGTACCAGCTTAATCCTATGGGGGATTATATGATACTGGCTGATTCAGATCTAGATAGCCCCACAAGTCAATCTGGAAATCTTCCTAATGATAAGAAGATACGAAGTGCCTATAAGGAATTAATTGAACTAATTCCAGGCTATGGTATGTTTACCAATCAATTGGCAGGGATGCGCAAGGTATTGAGTGATCAGTCCACAAATAGGCGAGGTTCGCTTAAAAAGAGTATCGAGTCTTACTATAGTGCTGCCAAAAAAGAGGGTAAAAAGCGTGGCAACATGTCAGGGTTTTCAAAAAAAATGATGAAATGGATTCAGGGTGTCGGCAATCCTATTAATGACGATATTATGGACATGTTAAAAAAATCTTATACGGCTTGGGTTGATGGTGTATTAGATTCGCAAGATGCTTCTAAATATGACCCTTTTTCACGGCTCGCCTACCTTGGAACCTCACTTATGGGGGTAACAATCAAATTTTGGCAAAAAGTTCCCTTGCATCTCTATTCGACTTTGATTGATACGGCAATGGCTATGGCTGGTATTAATGCAGGGCTTAGTCTTGTTGCAGGTATTGCATACGGCTCTGGTTCAAATGCAGGGTACGCGATTTCTGCTTTGATCTATGCCATTATTTCTTTTACGCAGGTTATTTTTCAAATTATTGTAGTGACATTGTGCTGGTATTTACCTTTGGGCATTGCGATATCAACACCACTGTTTGTATTGGGGGTTACACTTGGCATTTATGTGCCACTCATGCCATTTTTGCTCTTTTTATTTGGTGCGATTGGTTGGTTCATTGCAGTCATCGAGGCTATGGTTGCCTCTCCCTTGGTTGCATTGGGGGTAACACACCCAGAGGGGCATGATCTTTTAGGTAAGGCCGAGCAAGCAGTTATGCTATTGCTTGGTGTGTTTCTACGAGCTCCTTGTATGATTATTGGTTTGCTGTCAGCCATTTTATTATCTTCCATTGTTCTAAACCTTTTTGACAGCATGTTTTTACAGATTTTAGGAGATAGCTTTACCAGTTGGGAGAGCATTATAAGTGGAGGCTATAAGAATACACAGATCTTTGTTGCCATTATTGGAATGATGATAGTTTATACATTTTCGCTTGTTTCTGCGCTTACGGTTGTTTTTTCACTCATTTATGAAGTTGCTAACCGGATTCTACGTTGGTTGGGTATGCAAGCTGAACAGTCTGCTGAAAAACAACAGTTGGATGAAATTAAAGGTGGTGTATCCAGTCAGGCACAAGCAGGTGGACAAGGTGCTGGTGGTGTGGCCAGTGGTGTGCAGCATGGAGGTCTTGCTCCAGGAGGAGCAGGTCGCTACCGTATGGGCAGCTTTAAAGGTAGCAAAGGGGGGTCAGCAAGACGCGGTAGCGGTGGTGGCGGTGGTGATGCAAAAGAAGAGTGAATGCCTAGCATGCCATACTGACAGTTATTGTGGGATTTATTGGGCTAGCATGAGAAATCTCTCTATTATATCTGGTCTTGCCTTGTTACTACTTGCTTATACCAAACCAATCTATGCTATTGATGCCAATACTATTTTTACTGGTGCGCGTGGACCTCTGAATATTTTTACACCAGATATGAGTGATACCTCATTGCATCTCTTAGGGCAATTGTTCGGCAATATGCCACCCATACTTAAAGGCACCAGTCAATTGTTGCCCCATGTATTTAATTTGTTAAATTCAGGCATTTATATATTTGCTGTGGTGCTCTTGTCGTATATGACTTGGAAGGGTTTGTTGGTATCAGCAGGTAGTGGTGCCTTTCTAGGAAAAGATACCAGCGCTATTATACTTGTCCGTATCTTATTTGGTGTAGTTGCCTTGGTGCCTCGATTTAATGGTTATTCATTTATTCAGGTTGCCGTAATGTGGGTTATATTACATGGCATAGGGCTTGCAAATGTTTTATGGCATAGTGCGTGGAAATATATTGATCAGTCTGATCGCAATGCAGCGATTATACCAACAGAATTTTCGAGTGTGCAGTATAAACAGGCGACAGATTTTGTTACAACCTTGGCACGTTCTCTCATTTGTACAAGTGAATATGAAGATCTTCTCCTGAAAAGGAGGAAAGAAGCTAAAAGGGAAATTGAGCATTCAAATTATGGTGAGTTACCAACCGCTAGGTACAATGAACTTTATCGTATTGCTTATGGGGAGATCGACGTATCCCCCACAATAACAGATTACGGAATTTCATTCCCAGGCTCAAAAGGTGATAATCCATTAGCTCGTGAAAACGGTAAATGTGGACGTTTTGAATGGTCAGCAGCGGAACGATCAAATTTGCCGAATGCCTATATTCAGCAAATTATACGCAGTATTTTGGAAAGTCTAAGGACATTTGTTGAGCAAGTCAGGCATCCCACAGAAGAAACTAAAGCAACGACAGATATCGGTCTCTTAGCTGGTTCTGTATCACTCGCACAAGCCGTGAACCAATACCTTACATTGATTCGTTATGGTATTTCTGAAGCAACAGAAACTACCAGCAATATCACGTTAACCCCGGAAGGTTGGATTATGGCAGCACGAGATTATTATAAATTAGTCGCTGCTAGCAAACCAGCACCCGATTTTATCCAAGGCAGCTATATCAGTTTAGATAATCAAAATAATGATCTGCCAATTATTAGTTCTGAACACCAGGAACGCTTGAACACCTATAACCAACAAACCAACAAGTGGTTTATTAAATTTACATCGAGCCGTAAGTCAGAACTGCGTTCTGACTTAGAAAGTTCTATGAACAAAGCTATGGATGAGATAACGGAACTTACAGATCAACCCAATAATCGTTGTAACAAAGGTGTTAGGATGAGAGTTGTAGGGGAAGAGCTATTTAGCAGTATTATACAGTGTGATATTCGCTACATGATAATGAAAATTTATAGAGCCTTTGTAGACAGTACGTTAAGTGATATGGATCATATTAGTCGTTATGTAAGGCCGTTGAAACGTATTCATCAGCTCGGCATGAGTTTATTAGGCCAACCAGTGGTGTTTTGGCAAAATATAGCAAATGATGTATTCGATATCCTGGTAGTGAAAGCAGGTCTCTACACTGGTGTGGCAATGGGAATTATGCTGCCTTTAGCTTTGTTATACGGACATGGTAAGATAAAGACAATGGCTTCCCAGATGTTCAGTGCAGGAGCCTACCTGATGCAAATGCTCTTTAAGATTGATGTGATTGAAACATTATGGTATCTGCCTTTTGGCCTGGCTCTTGCTGTTCCTATTGCTGTTATGGGACTTATGTTAGGAATTTATGCGCCACTGATGCCATTCATATTGTTTATATTTGGTGCGATTGGTTGGTTTATAGCAACAATAGAGGCAATGATTGCCTCGCCACTAATTCCACTGGGTTTGGCGCACCCAGAACGACATGAATTTTTAGGTAGTGCTGAACAGGCAGTAATGCTATTACTTGGGATATTTTTACGGCCATCATGTATTATCATCGGTTTTGTGGTAGCAATTGCCTTATTGAGCATTGGCATTGATTTTCTTAATCAAATCTTTTTTCCTCTAATTAGCAGTCAATTAGCACACTTTGATACTTTTTATACAGGCACAGGCAACCACGATACGAAAATAATGGCTGTTTTAGGGGGATTGCTATGGTTTTATGTGATCGCTGTATTCACAGTTGTTTCTCATGTGCTGAGTTTTATTTATCAAGTGCCTAATCGTATCTTGTCTGTTATTGGCTTACCTCCTGAATCTCCTCTAGAAATGCAAGTCATTGACCAGGGTGAACAAGAAATGCAGCAAACGGGGGAACAAATGGCAAAAGGTGCTGGAGAATCTTCACGCATGGGTGCGAGGCGTGCAGAGCGTGTCCGTGTAGGTGGTCAATTCTGGGTGATGCGCACCATGCAAGAAGAAAAGAGACCACTTGAAGCTAAATTAGTTGATGAGGGGAAAGATGGTGGTGATCATGGTGGTGGTAATGTTGATAGCGGGCAAAGTCCCTCATTGATTGGAGTAGGTGATAATAAAATAGAAGAAGAAGAATGACGGTAATTAAAATACAGATAAAATGCTTCCGTTATTTATTATTCATTGTATTGATGAGTGTTACCTCATTGGCCTGGGCTGATACGATCGTATGCTCACAGCTATCTTTAGGCGATTGTGCCAATGTATTTCAACCAGTATTTGGCGATCAATCAGTGACATATTTAGGTGAATTATTTGGTAGTGTTGGATCATTGGTTGGAATTGATAATTCAATTTTGGCGCACCTACTCGGTTTATTTAATGCTGCTATATGGACGGTTATTTCTGTTTTGGTGGGCTATACAGTTATAATATCGGCTATAAAAAGTGGTCAAGAAGGGAACGTTATGAATCGTACGGTATCAGTGTGGGCATTACTTCGCAGTATTGCTGGTGTGGCCGTATTGCTGCCTTTAAAAGGTGGTTATTCAGCAATTCAAATATTGGTTATGTTGGTTGTATTAAAAGGTGTTTGGCTGGCTGATAGTCTATGGAGCAAGACTATTGATTTGTTTGGTGGATTAGGGGGGAGTGTTGCAACTACTGTCTTGCCTGGTCTGCAATCAAGAACTGCTAAATATGATTGGTTATTAGCTGGCTTGGACAATAGCGCAGAGCTTACAGAACAATTTAAGACACAGGCAGGAATTGATCTTAATGTTGCATCCAACATTATCAATCAGCTTGTTAAGAGTCAGATCTGTATGTATCGCTTACAGATAACATTTGATGTAGCACGAAAACGTGCTAAAAATGCGGGCATTACAATTGCACCGCAGACTTTCAGTATGCAATATGGGGAAGCAGGTGCACTGAAAAATACAGTATATTTTGGAGGGTATTCAAAGGATCACGAGTCTGCTTATTATCGTGGGCGTTGTGGTATCTACAAACTTGGTTCTACCATACCTCAGAATAGAGAGACCTTTACGTCTCAGAGCAAAGATGTTTTGCCAAGTATGGTTCAAAAGTCTAATCAGCCCACTGTCAATGCGGCCATAAACTACCAGCGCGGTGCAATAGGGGTTGCAACTAGTCAAACGGCAGAAGAAGCCAAGAGAATTGCAAAAGACAATACTATTAACGATGGTGAAGCCTTAGTTGCAGATATGACCAAAGCATTAAGGAGCTACTTGACCATAACACGTGTGGCAGCACTCGTGCTCAATACAACTTTATCAAGCGAGAGTTATTCGCTATTAAATCCTGCTAAACGACAGGGCTGGATGATGGCTCCACGTTACTACCTGGCATTGGTGAATGGTGGTAAACGTAAGCCTGGTGGCATAAATTTAACAAATTTAGAAATTTCATATGCACAGATGGATACCAGCCATATTTCAAAAAATATACCTTCCTACCCTTTTAATTTTCTTAAAGATGTAAACCGTGATTCTGCTTATAAAGCGGAGAACCGAAACAGTATCCCTCCCATGTTTTCCTCAGCTGAATTAGTCAGTTCATTTAGTACGGCTTCTCAGGAAGCAAAACAAAATCTGGTAGATAGCAAAACTAGATTCGAAAAACTATCCGAAACAACATCAAACAGTGAGTCTCCTTTTGAACCTGTCAGCTATAAAATTGGTCGTTTTAAACCCATAACTCTTATTAATTACCCCCATTTTAATGATTGGGGTGGGGGGGGTATTTCGGGTGATATTACGGATTTATTCGATGACATCTATGATGCATTCATTGATTTATTTAATATGCAATTAACAAATCTGGAGCGCAATCCTATTTATTATTTGCAAAAAATGGGCGCAACTATGATGGCTACCTCTCTGGATTTTTGGATAACAGGTGGCAAACATTTATTTAAATCTTTGCGCAAAAAAGCATGGAAGTATTTTGGAATTAGCTTTGGACTTGAGGTAGTTGAGCATGTATTCGGACTTATTTCTTTTATACTTCTATCGTTGGCTAAAGCACTTTGGTTTGTTCCAGGGCTGCCAGCTATTTTACGTGCTTTGGCCATGGTATTTGGTGGTGGTTCTGGTTTGCTTGACGGTTTTGCTCAGATGCAGCCACTTATATTTAGTATTGAAATCATACAAATGTTGTTTTACCTTCCATTAGCATTAGCAATTAGTGTGCCAGTTTTTGTCATGGGAATGACCTTAGGTATTTATATGCCTTTTATTCCTATTCTATTGTTTTCATTTGCAGCACTCGGTTGGTTGCTGAGTGTTGCAGAAAGTATGGTATCAGCACCCTTAATTGCCTTGGGGATCGCACATCCAGAAGGGCATGACTTCTTAGGGCGTTCGGAACAGGCCATGATTCTATTGTTAGGTGTATTTATTCGTCCAGCTTCTATGATCCTTGGTTTGGTGTTCAGCACCATGCTGATATTTATTGGTGTTAAACTCCTATCATTCGGTTTTATTTATTTTATCATGCATACACTGGAAAGCCAGGCTCAGTTAATGCAAAATTTTATATCATCAGATGTTGCAAAATTTTTGTTATTTATTTGTTATATACTCGTATTTATCTGGAGTATGCTTTCTGTCATTAATTATTGCTGCAATGTTATCTATGATGATTTGGGTGGTCGCCTTATTCGTTGGTTAGGTGCGCCACGTGACCGAAGCATCATTAAACGCTTAATGGCCAAGGCTAAGGGGCAATTTAGACGTGGTATGCAAGGTGCTGAAGGTGCGGGTGAAACAATGCGAGGTAAACAACATGCACTATCACCTGAGATGGTTAATGTTTGGCGTGGAGCGGGATCTAGCACAAAAGAGGAATTGGCACGTCGTGGTATGCGCCCACAAGGGGAGCGAAGACAAAGGGAATAGACTTATCAATATATTAAGTTTTATTAATACGATCACGTAGCCCCTTACCTGATTTAAAGTAGGGCAAGTATTTATCAAGCGTGATAAGGCGTTCTCCTGTTTTAGGGTTGCGAGCATTACGAGGCGGGTGATGGCGCACACTAAATCGCCCAAACCCTCTTATTTCAACGCTTCTTCCTTCACTTAGAGCTTGGGCAATTGTATCTAGTATGATTTCAACTGTTAAATCTGCATCATCTAGCGAAAACTTTTTTGCTTTTTCAGCTAATTTCAAGATGACTTTTGATTTGATCATGATTTTGTAATCTCCATAACAAATAAACTGATCGGTTATTGAAAATACGGTATATTTTGATTCAGGAATGTTTCTAATTCCTCCTGCGTAACAGTCCCAATTTTTTTGCCTATGATTTCTCCATCTTTAAACAAAAATAATGCTGGAATACTCCGTAGTTTATAGGTTGCTCCAATCGTTTCATTGTCCTGAATATTGACTTTTACCACCTTCAGCTTACCCTCATAGTCCTTTGCTACAGCTTCGACAATTGGTGTAATCATATTACAAGGACCACACCAAGGAGCCCAAAAGTCGACTAAGACAGGCAGTGCTTCACCTAGCACTTGTTTATTAAAATTATCTTCGTTACATTCGATGATAAACTTACTCATACCGATTTCTCCTCATTTATTATTGAATTCCTCAGTTCTTTTTTTTGCTGCAATGATGGCTTGTTTAAAAGTCGTATACAGTTTACTACCTTTTAATACATTGATTGCCTGTTCAGTGCTACCACCTGGGGATGTAACTTGCTCTCGCAATTGTTCGGGTGATATTTCTTCTTGCATAAGCATATGCGCTGCTCCTAACATTGTCTGTCTAACGAGCTGGCTTGCTTGGTGTGCTGGCAGTCCTTGTTCTGTAGCAATCTGTTCTAATATTTCAACGATGTAAAAAAAATAAGCAGGGCCACTACCCGAAATGGCGGTTACAGTATCTAGTTTTTGCTCAGCATCAACCCAAAGCACTTTTCCAAGTGATTGAAATAGTGCTTCAATCCAGTTACGCTGCACCGTAGTCACGCATGCGTTGGCATATAAGCCTGTCATACCCAAACCTAATTGTGCGGGTGTATTTGGCATGCTGCGTACAATGGGATATTTCTCCCGTTGTAAATGGGCTAACATATATGTGATTGATATCCCAGCAGCGAGCGTAACGATCAGGGGCTTATGCCCAAGTACATCTTGTTCACAGATTTGCTGTAAAATGTTTTTGATAGCTACTGGTTTGACGGCTAACACTACGATATCGGCTTGTTTGACAAGATGGGTATTGGCCGTACTTGTTATCAAGTTGATTTCCTTTTCCGACTGCTGGTTCAATCGCTGCAATAATCGGGTCAGAGATGTTTGATGCTGCGCACTTGCCGTGATGCACCGTTGATCATAGCCCTTCTTCAACAAGCCAGAGATTAAACAGTAGGACATGCGCCCAGCACCAATAAAGGCAATTTGCAAATGTTGTTGGCTGTTATCCATTCTAGAACAATAAAACCGTAAGACGGCTAACCCTGTGGGCCTGCTTGAGCAATTTCATCAGCAACTGAAAACTTTTTAAAGTTTTTCTGAAAAGCTGCAATGAGTTTTTTAGCTTCTTCTCGATACTCAGCTTCACTGAGCCAGTTATGGGCTGGGTTCAATAAATTCTGTTCAACACCTGGCAATTGGATGGGAATTTTAAACCCAAATCCAGTATAAGATTCACTCTTGGCTTTCTTCAAGTCACCATTACAAATAGCGTGGACAATAGCGCGTGTTGTTGCAATTGGGAAACGATGACCTCCAGAAGCACAACTACCACCTGTCCAACCAGTATTTACCAGATAAACAGGACTCGAAGTTTCTTCCAAGCGTTTTAATAACAAGTTTGCATAGATCGATGCAGGTCTTGGGAAAAAAGGAGCACCAAAACATGTGCTGAATGTCGCTTGAATATCAGAGGTATGACCCATTTCCGTGCTACCAATCAGTGCTGTATAACCACTTAAGAAATAATATGCTGCCTGGTATCGATCTAGTATTGCAACAGGTGGCAATACGCCATGTAGGTCACAGGTTAAAAAGATGAGGGCACTTGGAGGGGCTACGTGGTCTTCTAGAACGCGTTTATGGATATGTGTCAGAGGATAAGCAGCACGTGTATTTTTAGTCAGTTTATCATTGGCATAATCGGGTTGTTGAGTTTTTTCATCTAGTATGACATTTTCCATAATTGCTTGTTCACAGATCGCCTGCCAAATTACTGGCTCATATTCCTTAGACAGATTGATACATTTGGCATAACAGCCCCCTTCAAAGTTAAATATGCTATTTGCCGACCAACCGTGTTCATCATCACCGATAAGATAACGATCCTCATCGGCTGATAGAGTCGTTTTTCCAGTTCCCGAAAGCCCAAAGAACAAGACAACATCCCCATTCTCACCTCTATTCGCCGCACAATGCATAGGCAACACATCTTGCATGGGCAAAATAAAGTTTAACGAGGAAAAAACAGCCTTTTTCATTTCACCAGCATAATACATACCAACCAATAAGATACGACGTTCCGTCAGATTAATCAGAACAGCACCATCACTATAGACACCATCACGTGCTGGGTCAGTCTTAAGTCCAGGTGCATTTAAAATTTGCCATGATGGTTTATCATCAGCATTATATTGGGATGGGATTACAAAAAGATGTCGTGCAAATAAATTATGCCACGCTAATTCAGTTGTCACCTGCAACGGTAAGTAGTGCTCAGGATCAGATATTGCGTGTAAATGTGCGACAAAAGTCTCTTTGTTCTGCAAATGCTCAGTTGTGCGTAGCCACAGTTGATCAAATTTTTCTGTTGCAATGGGCTGATTGACTACTCCCCAATCGACAGTATCACTTGTTGAGGCATCCCTCACAATAAAACGATCTTTTGGTGAACGTCCAGAACGTTTACCCGTAACGACAACTAACGCCTGATTGGCACTTAATACTGCCTCTTTGCGTTTCAATGCTTCTTTTACCAATTGATCATTTGACAGATCAATATTTTGAATCAACTGATTCTTGTGAATAGACATATAGAGCCTCTCTAAATATTGTAAACTACAAGGGTGACATCCTCACCTGAAGGAAGGCGATTCCTGAACAAAAATTCAGGTTGCTACCAGACCACTCGTCTGCAGAGGGTCTTGATTAACAGAAGTTGCCAACGTATCTTCTCCACAGGCTAACATGGCGCACCCTGCCACTAAAAGTGACCTTATTCTAAAAAAAGTGACAACAATTCAAAAACTGCTTTAGTTGAACGACTTGTTCAGCACCCAGCTTTATCATAAATTTGTACGCTTATCCTTAATTTCATAGCTAGAGTATACTGTTGCTCTGTAAGAACGTCAAGAAATATTACGAACAGGCCATCTGCTCCCGCTAACACAACCCACACCAGCTTCCTAGTCACCTTACGTAGAAGCATTTAAATATCTAAGCTCGGACAAGGTTGCCTAATTTGCTTTATCAATTTATGGAATTCTTCTATTTTCCAACATTTTTGAATACTTTTTTAACTGGCATGCTACAGTTATACAGTTGAAAATTTGTCATAACTTTCATGAGAGCCATTCCCTCATGTACAATGGGGCTTGCTGAATGCGTAAGAATAATACTTTTTTCTTCGGGATATTCATACTGAGTTAAATTCCCTAAAAAAGCTGTAGTTATAAATTCACAAGAGCGCAAATCTGCTACATTGTGCAATGTATATAGCATCTCTTGGGGCTGCAACATAACGCCAAGAGAACCATAACGTGTTATCATGCCTCCACATTTTGCGTAAACAGTTTTGAAGTTTTCTAAATTACAACTGTATATTTTTTCTGTACAAGAAAAATTTGCATCATACTCTTTGATAATATCCTTGGTGTAGAGATAGTGAAAAATAGATTGAGCTTGCTGCACAGAACTTTCTTCATCTAAGGTCTCTTGACTGCCAAGCTCTATCGTAAACGCTTCCATGGGTGGAGTATAATCGGTCTTATTTTGCTCATTATATTGTTGTGTAAGTTGAACCCACGGACAAAAAGCAGCTTCATCTAAAGCTCCAGCAAAAATATGAGGGATTTCTATAATAAAGGGAATATGTAAGTTAACCGCTGAGTCCATTGCATAGCTTGGAGAATACAAATGCGCTACAGAAATGGTATCACAATGCAAGTCTAATACAATATCTGCTTTTAGAGCTATATGTTGTAGTTGAAGTGCTATTATTTTTGAATAAGCACTAGATTCTTTATCTAATTTTTTCTGAAGATACTTTAGCATTCTTTCTTTAAATAAAGAGCATATATCATCAAATGGCATACTTAAATTTTCTTGCAAAACCTCTGTTGCCAAGAAACTAAGGTCAATGTAATTTCTGTTCCAATTCTCTCCTGTGACTGGATCAAAGCACCCAAGAGTATATTCTCCTGCTTTAATGTTCAAAGCATAAGGGTTTGCTATTGGCACAATGGTCACATCGCCTTTAGGGGGATTTTTTAGCAATGTATCAATCAGATGCAGAGCAACAAGATATCCTTGCACCTCTGATCCATGTATGCCAGATTGAATGTAAACTTTCTTTGCTGTCGCATCGGTACCTGGAAAATGAAAGACTGGTATAGACAATAGCGATCCATCTGCTAATGTTCTTGTGCAAATATCTTTTCTTATCATCGTATAAATCCTCCAACTCCTTATTTAAGCCAAGAACTGGCGGGTTTTGGTTCTCGTACTATATGCATCGAGCCATTTTGTATAACAGCCTCTCCTGGCAACTGGTGGCATAGAAAAAATGGTATTGACTCTGTAAAACCGTAGGCTCCAACGTGTTGGAATGAGAGGCAATCTCCAATTTGGATGTCTCTAGGAAGCATATGGTATCCCATAAAGTCTAAAGAGGTGCATAGTGGTCCGTGTAGAGCGAATTTTGCTACATCAGCACAAGATTCACGCAGCAAACGTGTCGGAAAGGGCTGCGAAATCAAGGCTGGTCTCGCTAGATGATTTATGCCACCTTCTAAGACTAGAATCTTCCGACCATATGTCTCTTTAATATCGACAACAGATGTAACATACTGGCCATAAGGTCCCGTCATATATCGCCCCATTTCAACCCATAACTCGGGTAAACTATGGACATCTTTAAGCTCTGCGATAAGCGCGTTGACACCTTCCCATGGTAAGGGTTTCTCATACAGATTATAGGGAATACCTAATCCTCCTCCCACATCCAGGACTTGAAAAGCAGGACGCAGAGTTTTACAAACCTGGATAGTGTGTTCCCATATCGTCCTAAGCCTCTCAAGAGATAGGATATTACCCCATTGAAAAATATGGAAGCCTAGAAACGGCAATGATAAATTTGATAAGAGGGACGCCACTGTTTTTAAATCCATACCAAATGGTGTAATTTTTTCACCTCCTAAAATATTATACTCCTCTTTTTCCCATTGTAATTGCAAACGTAACAAAACATTGGGCTGATATCGATATTCCTTTACAAGCTTCTCTAACTGTTGCATTTGGAATGGGCTTTCTATAACAAAAGTAGATATTTTATGCTCAAGACCTAATCTGATAAGTCCTTCAGGTTTTGCTGGACCTGTCATAATAATACGGCTTCCAGATATTCCAAGAGATAAAACCTGACGCAGCTCACCTTCACTGGCAATATCAAAATCAATATTGGCACTGTCTAAAGTGTGCAGAATAGAACTTAAAGGATTTGCTTTACAAGCAAAAAAGAGCTTGCAATTACTTTTACTAAGGTTTTGTGCATGTTTTGATAAAGCATCAAGGTCATATAGAAAACATGAACCTATTTTCGCAAGCTCGATTAAGAATTCATTTTTATTCATACCGCTAAATCTTTTATACCAAAATCAATACCTACAGATTCATTTTCTTGAGCCTTGGGATCATAGTCTTCTCTGATACTCACCATGTCTAAAGGGGGTTACGAACAAGGTAATGTACGCCAATTTATATCTTGCACTAACTATTCTTCGAATAGGCCTCTCAGCTCTTGTTAGCCCCCTTACCTTAAAAGCTGCTCTAACGCTATCGAGACATTAGTTTTATCATCTCTATATTTAACAATTACTGCGCACCCTAAAGTGAGGCCATGTTCCTTGGCAAAAGGAACATCAAGTTTAGGCCTATTGCCTGGCACCACAACAGCATTTTGTGGAATCTCGCCTTTTAGGATAGTCTCATTCACAATATCATAAATTGGAGTAGAGGCGGACAAAGTAACTCCAGGGGCAATGATCGCTTTTTTTCGCACCAAAACACCTTCAACAAGTATAACGCCTGCACCTATAAAACAATTATCCTCAACAATAACTGGACTATCCCCAATAGGCTCCAATACACCACCTATTTGCACTGCAGCCGAAAGATGTACCCTTTTTCCAATTTGTGCACAGGATCCCACAAGAACATGACTATCAATCATCGTTTCTTCATCTACATATGCACCAATATTTACATAAGAGGGTGGCATGATAACTATATTTGATCCAATAAAAGCCCCAGTTCTTACAGCACTCCCGCCAGGCACAAAACGTATTTTATCTTTTATATGGAAGGTACGAAGGTTAAGTGGCTCCTTGTCTAAAAAATTACCCGACATATCTACAACCTTTGATGAATGAAAAATATCAAGAATGCGTTGTTTAACGTCAATATTAACTTTCCATTTACCATTATCTGGTTCTGCGACTCTTATAGTTCCTGTTTCAAGTGCTGTTAAAAATTCTTGATTATCCATCATTACCTTCCTCTAATGTACTGATTGTTTCATGATAAGAGATAAGCTCATCAAGAGATCTCAAATCTTCTCTGCATAATGGAAGTCGTACTGTATCATGTTCTATGTGACCAATTTCTTTGAGTAACGCCTTTATCGGTATAGGATTGCTGGCACTAGAAAGTGCTCTACAGGCCTTCCACCAAATTTTATTGGCATCACCTTTCAGCTCTCTGTTCAATGCTTTTTTAACATAATACCTAACAGCTTTAGGCCACGCATTTGATGCTACAGAGATCAGGCCAATAGCCCCTTCCGCTGCCATTGCAGGCATAAGGTAGTCATCCCCGCAATAAATCGCAATATTTGGGGCAATAATCTGATAGTCTATCATACTATCCACTGCTCCTCCTGAGTCTTTAATGGCAACAAATCGTGGGTGCTGAGCTAAATTTTGGACTGTTTTGGCATGTAATTTTACCGCAGCTCTACCTGGAATATTGTAAAGAATTGCAGGATGTTGAGACTTTTCTAATAACATCTCAAACCACCGTGTTTGTCCAATAATCCCAGGTTTTGTATAGATAGGCGTTGTCATTAAATAACCATTAATTGGTAGTTGATTACAAAACTCTATCCACTCTAGTGCTGCAGAAAAATTATGACTTGGTATACCAACAACAATTTGAGTGGTAAGTTTTAATTTACTTATGAGCAGCTCTAGTATTTCCTGCTTTTCTTGGCTTGAAAGGGATAATGCCTCACCAGTACTGCCAAATATGATAAGACCATTTCCTACCAAGTCCTGCTCACGGACTAGCTTTTCTAATGATACGCAATCTATGGTTTTTCCATCTTGTGAGAATGGGGTAACGCATGCTGTGTATAAAATTTGGTTAAGCATTTATATCCTCTTATAATTTGTTTTCATAATCTCACCTTACACAGAAGAATTCAAATATCTAAGCTCACATAAGGTTGCCTGATTTGCTTTTAGAAGTAAGTTATATTTGATCTTGTGGCAAGCCATAACATGGCACTTTGTATCTTGCCAATGCAATAACTCTCCATACAGCCAAATGAAACCAGGCATTTGATCAAACATGAGTATCCTCGAATAATTGTTTGTGTAAAATATGGGAAACCCTATCAGCACTTTCTTCTGAAACCAAAATCCCAATACTGGAATTACTTGCCCCATAGCACACTAAGCGTACTTTATACGGCTCAATGATTCGCAGAATTTTCTGAATGACACCAGGAATAGTCAAACCTCCTCCGATAATTGCTATTAATGTTAAATATCCCTCCACAACGATTTCAGAAAATTGCTCTAATTTAACAAGAAGATCTTTATCTTCTATGAAGGGATTTATATCGTGGGAACCTATACCAGTACTATCTATAGTAAGTGCAATGCTTACCTCGCTTGTTGTAATGAGATCAACACTAATTTTATGATGAGCTAATATGCTAAAAATATTAGCCAAAAAACCATAAGCATTTAACATTTTTAAGCTTTTAATAGTAACAAGAAATTGATTAGCACGCATGGTAATGGCCGTTATATGTGACCCCCTATCAGCATGTGTTTCTTCTACTCTAACCAAAGTCCCTGCTTTTTCAGGTTCACAAGTAGATAAAATCCTAATAGGAATTTTGCTGCGTACGCATGGCTCTAACGTTGCTGGATGAAGTATTTTTGCACCAAAATTTGCCATTTCAGCCATTTCCTGAAAATACAACTCTGGAATTAGTTGAGCACTGGATATATGGTTCGGATCGCTTGTATAAATGCCTGGCACATTAGTATATATGAGAAGCTCATCTGCATTCATTGCCTCAGCAATAAGTGCTGCACTGTAATCGCTTCCACCTCGACCAAGAGTCGTTGTGACACCATCTGTTGTTGCTCCAACAAAACCTTGTGTAACAAACAAGCTTTGAGGAAAATCGTATGTCTTAATTTTATCAGGTTGAGGTGCAGCTTTCCCATAATTATCGTCTGTTACCATAAATAGACGTGCATCTATATGCGTGACATCACTCCCTTGTTTTTGTAAGAAAGCTGTCACAATCATGGATGATAAATCCTCTCCTAGAGTGATAATATTATCCATAGACTGTATATTATGTATTTGAACTTGTGAAAGTTTGTTTAAAATAATACTCTGTACTTCTTCTTCCAAAGAAAGTTGTAATGCCCTAAGTAGGTCGATATGTATCTTTAATATCTGCCCTCTAATTGCCTCCCTTCCATCATTACGTGCCTTGCAAAATTCAACTAATAAATCGGTTACCCCACCTACAGCACTTACAATAACAGCACGTATATTTTGATTGCCAGCGACGATGCTTGCAGTACTGCGTATTGCAGAGGCAGTTTTAACGCTGGTTCCGCCAAATTTTGCAATAACATTATGTCTTATGATTTGCCCCCTGAAAGCGTAGGTAGCTTTCTATATTTGTGATCACCGCTCCCGCAGCACCTCGTACTAAATTGTGAGTGAGAGAGGTCAAGCCAAGGATATTTTTTGAATCTTCTTGACGCAATTGCCCGATATGAACACACATATCATCATGAGCTAAATCCTTAGTACTTTGAGGTCGTCCATCTTTATCATGCAATTTATATAGACCAGTGTAACGCTCATTGCATTCACTATAAACACGAATTGCATCTTCGATGGTTACATTGTTTTTGAAAGTGATGTGCAAAGTCACTGTATGACCATAAAGCACTGGCACTCTATGAACGTGCGTTGTAACAGAAAAAGAGGCAGGGGCAGTTATTTGTCCCAATATTCTTTTTGTTTCTTCCGTAATTTTATCTGCTTCACCTGGGATATGGGGGATGGTATTCGATAAAATATCTAATGATGGAACACCAGGATATCCAGCACCACTTACAGATTGCAAAGTAACAATACTTACATGTTCTATCTCACCTAGTGCCATTAACGGTGCTAAACTCAAGGCGACTCCAACAGCAGAACAATTAGGATTGGTAATAATTTTACCTGAAGTACTTTGATGCTCTATGAGAGATAAATGCTCTATATTAATTTCTGGCACTAGCAGGGGAACATGTGTATTCATCCTAAAAGCTGAAGCATTAGAAAAAACGATCTTACCTTGACGAGCAAGCATAGGCTCTACAGTTTCGGCAATATCGGATGGTAGACAAGAAGCAACAAAATCTGCTTTTAGATTTGAGGCATCCACAAGCCTCATTGAAGCAATATCATTAGGCAAAGGAATCAACGGTTCACGCCAATTACATACGTCACCAAATAATTGCCCAACTCTTTGTTCTGAGGCTACAAGCTCGATAATGCTGAATTTGGGATTTTGGGCTAATAAAGCAATGATTTTTTGGCCTACCGTGCCTGTAGCACCTAATACAGCAATAGAAATAGACATATTTTTTTCCCAAAACAGCTGTCAATAAAACAACGGATAAATCTTCGGTGAGCCTTGTCTTGACAACACAAAAATTCACCCACACGGGCAGTATAATGTCCAAACAAAATGGATGCAACTAGGAGTGCTATTTTCCAGTGACTCCCACTAGTGTAACGTATGCTTGCATTCTGATAATGCATTAATTCTTGTACACAAACAAGACACTACTAAGAATTAGCTGATTCGATGAAGCAGGGATCTCTGTTAATGGGCGACCGACAACCAGCTTAGTAACAGAACCCCTTTCTTTAGTGAGT
This sequence comes from Gammaproteobacteria bacterium, assembly GCA_003354005.1. Classification (GTDB taxonomy): domain Bacteria; phylum Pseudomonadota; class Gammaproteobacteria; order PIWD01; family PIWD01; genus PIWD01. The sequence goes on from PIWD01000007.1 coordinate 30,182, forward strand.
CGAGGATATCAATTTTAAGACATCGGCCATGGTATATAATCCTGCTGCTGGATTTGTATCTTCTAGCCATTCTGCAATTTTTAGGGCACCTTGTGCAAATATACCCCTGTTAAATGCAACGTGTCTGATAGAGATCATTTCGTCAGGACTAGTGAAACTAATTTCATGATCTCCTGGAATATTACCACTACGTTGAACGTTAATCCCTATAATATTCTCTGGTCTCGGACCTTCCTTAAAATTTGATGCTGTATATCGCACACCATGGTAAAGCTGCTTAGCATCCTGAACATCTTGAATTAGGCAATGGGCTGTTCCTGAAGGCATATCTACTTTATTACGATGATGTTTCTCCAATACATCAATATCATAGTTATTCCCCAATATCCTTGCAACTTCTCTCGCCAAGTACCTCTGGATATAAGCCCCTATACAGGTGTTAGATGCAACCACGATTGGCATTTTTATAGTGGCTTGATTAAAAATATCCTGGTATGCAGCCTGTCGCCAGCCTGTTGTACATATAATTAAAGGTTTAGGGAGTTTTATGGCCATTTCCAAAATCATTTGTATAAGCTCAGGTTTAGAAAAATCAATCACATAGTCATTTTCAGAAAAAACTGTTGATAAAGATACCTCATCACTTCGGGATTTGCTAAAACCACCGCCATTAATAAAGTGTTTATGCTGAGCTATTTTTTCTTGTAGTAACTGTCCCATACGTCCAGTACATCCAATGATGCCTATTTTTTTCATAAATTCTCCAGTAAATTAAGTAAGTGAAATTCCAGTTATGATCTCTCCTAAACAAAGAGGGCTTTACTTCGCTGTCTATTACTAGCCAGCATGTAACTTTCTTGACCAGGATTCACCTGATTTCAGGATAGTCGGTTTGATGATAGGCTTTGCCTTTCCTCCAAGCAAAGCAAATAGCCTCTTATTACTTAGCTTACTCGTATTTCCATGATAGATTACCTGCTCTTTAGGTGACGTGGCCAGGCATATTTGATAGTAAAAATTCCAGGGGTTGCGATGATTATCCTCTTGCAAGCCTATGACCATACCACGATAATGTGGTTCATAGTAAGCTGATTGTAGATCTGGTTCTTGTAATGAATGCATATTAAAGACGAAGAAACGATTTTTTTTATCGTGTACGACACCGATTGCACGTGATAACTTTTCGATATCATCTATAGTATTGTGCTCTAATGAATCTTCTGCCGCATACACGATAACTGGTTTTTCAACACCTAACTGCGCAATGAAAGTAGCACCATCAAGTGGATAAGAAAGTACAATATCTTCGGAAGTTGGTACTTTTATACTGACAGTTTCATGACTATCCCAACCTAATAAGAAAGCTTTAAAATACATAGAGTGACCATTCCAAATTTCTGCTTTATGGCTGTCATCATCACCTAACATAATCCAGAAACGTTTCTGCTCATGATTTGGCCGAACAAGCTTAAAACGATATATCCCACTATTACGCGGTGACATTCCCTTTAAAACAAGATCAAAAATGTGCGTTCCCATAAAATGCTTCACAAATTTTTTAAAATACGTGTTAGCAGTATCTTGTTTCACCAACGATCCTCCTTTTCTCAGTAAATTAGAAAGAAACATATCCATCTCCTATGATTCATCACTAATGATCAGTATTAACTTATCTACTAAATATAGCACATCAAATCAAATAAAATCGGTATCCCACAATCTATAAAATTCAGCAATTTTAATTTCAAAAATTAATATCGATGAAGTGACACTTTTTATGATACTCTTTATGAGTAAATATAGAGATAAATAGATCATATAAGAATTACAGCAGATGTTGTTCACGTACGTAAACACGCATAGCATATCCGCTAGGATCGTGAGCTATGCGTGCAGTAAATAATGACTATATACCATTATTAATATTCCTATTATCTGGTACATTTATGACTAGGTGATTCAGCCTCACTTATTGGTAAAGCTTTTTGCTTGTTCTGCTTCTGCTCATGTGTATGAGTAGTGCTTACAAGTAGTGAGTCTACATGGTGTACCTCATTACTCACGTCAGGATTTGGTGATCCTTTTGAAGAGTAGGAATAGAGTGCGTAACCTACAGCAGCAGCAAGAGCGACAGCCACACCTGCAACAATTAATGCTGGAATAAGCGTGATAACTGGCACAAGGGAGAGAACTGATGCGACAGCCGCGACTTCTATTAGTGATAAGATAGCTAGAACATTCCAGAATGGGATTTTGATATTAGAGAAAATAGTTTTAGCGACGACAGCGTAGACAAGATAGAAGACAACATTGACGACAATGGGAGCGAGAGCGAACATGCCTACAACAAGTAATGGTGAAGCAAATATTATAGTTGTACCAACGATAGCTGGTGCAAGGAAGATAATTGATACACCAACAAGGATTCCCATTAGTAGTGCATTAGACAGAAAGGCCCAGATTGGAAATTTTAGTATCTTCTCATTCCTTTTGGCGTAAACGGCGTAACTACCGTAACTGATAGCGACGAGGACAGCAATTGCGATAATTGCGGCAATGGGAATAAGAGCCACAGGAATAATGGCAGCCATACCTGCAGCAAGTATTGGAAAAAACGTTACAATTGTAGCAGTTATAGTACCAGTTATACCAGCTATAAATCCTATACCAGCGATAACTGGTGCAAGGTATACTAGTGCTAACAAAATTGCGGCAGCTATTACTATTAGTAACGCAGCATTTCGAAAGAGCACAGCTCTCCAGGGTGCTGCATTTATTAGTTTATTAGATAAATTGGTAACCTTGGTCGCAGAAATGCTAGAGTGTACTACAGAATTTTTTCTATTTAAATGCATAATCACTTACCTCAATCATTATTAAAAAATTAAAATTATCAAAAAAATCGTTAGTAGTACCTTGATTGTAGTATATATCTACAAAATAGCTTAATTCCCTGTAAAATTAACCTGATATAGCAGCAAAGTTGATGCAGCCAGGTTAGGAACAAAGTTGCTATAGCATCCGTGTACCGTACACACACCAAGCCTAAAGGCACGTTATGAAAAATTATGGGGCAAATGCAAGAAGGTGTGTATGATTTAATTTTAATGATCTGAAGGATGCTACAGGATTAAGTTTTTTTTGGTTGTAGCTTATTTATTTTGTTAAGGGCTACTTTTCCAGTATACAAATCCAGGGGGCTGGCTTATAAGGGTGTGGTCTTCTTGTTGCACAGGATCCTCTATCAGGTATTGCTCATCACTTCTAGGGTGTGTGCTCTGACTATATGATTTTTTACCGTGATATAAAATTAAGCTAGGCGGTGGCTTGTGGCTAAATATATGACCCAGGTAGCAAGTTAGAGCAACGACTGCAACAGCAATAATGCTGGTGAGTACTCCTGCAACAAGTACTGGTGGAAATGGTATAAAAGCCATAAGTCCTGTCCCAGCGATAAGTGGTGCAAGGTAGATTGATGTGGCTATTGTGATTTCCATTAGTGATACGATAGCTAGAACATTCCAGAATGGAAATGATTTGATCTTATTAGGGAAAGCAGTTTTAAGGGTAGCGTAGATGGCAATATTGACGGCAATGGGAGCAAGAGCAGCGAGTATGCCTGGTAAAGCAAGTGTTATGCCAGTTATAAATCCTATCCCAGCGATAACTGGTGCAAGGTAGAAAATTGATACACCAATAACGACTCCCATCAGTAATGTAGCAGATATAACTGACAAGGGATTAAGATTATTGTGGCGTAGTAACGTCGAGATGACAGCAAAAATGACAGTGAGGACGGTAATGGGAGCAAGGGCAGTAAGTATACCTACAAGAAGTGGAGAAGCAAGCGCAGCTATAAATCCTATGCCAGCAATAATTGGTGCAAGGTATACTACTGCTAAACAAACTGCGATTGCCATTACTGTTAGTAACGCAGCATCTCGAAAGGGTGCAGTACTCCAGAAGTTTGCAGATGTTGGTCTATGAAAAGTAGTAATATCGGTGTCAGAGTACAGTCTACTAAGGGTAACACACTTTGTAGACTTATCAGTTTTTTTTGCTGGATTATAGATAATTACTTACCTTAATTATTATTAAAAAATTAAAATTATCAAAAAAATTGTTAGTGGTACCTTGATTGTAGTATGTATCTACGAAATAGCCTGATTCCCTGTAAAATTAATTTAAACGATGCTGGTGGGAATTATTACAGTTTGATTTATTTTGAATGTGCGATGATAAATTAGTCATTTCTAGTGATTGGAAAGAAGTTGCTTGAGTTGTAGGACGAATATGATGCTGAAACTGATTCCTGGAGCGTGGAAGTTGTATACATGCGGTGCTCACTGCGATGCAGGAGGCTAGTATAATCCATCCAGGGGGAAGCAAAATGATAGTTAAGCTAGTGATCAGTCCAAGATCCATTAGAACATGTAGCACTCCGATAAAAGCGAGCAAGCCTTTGAGTAAAACAAATGAATAAGACAATAGTTTAGGTAATGTTCTAGTGCTTTCTTGCATCTCTCTGACAGCAAGAAAATAGTCAAAAGCAGGCTTACTATATTGATGACCAGCCGTAACTGCGATACAAATGCCTGATATAGAACAGATCAGGATTTTTAAGACAAAGAAGATATGCCAGTTGGGTATGAAAAGTGATAAAATAGCCCAGACACTCATAGCAATGACTGCAAACTGACCTAGGCTATGACCCACCGCGAGTATGGCAAATACAGCTAATTTAAACAAAAGGAAAGGTGGGCTGTTCAAGGGTTCTCGTTGAGGTGGGCATATTAACTTTTTTGCCTCAGGGAAAAGCTTGTTCATTTGAATCAGAGCCATACAAGCACCAATGATGCATGATAATGCTAATCCTGCTGGTGCAATAAGCCAGATCAGCAAGAATTTACCAACTGCAAACCCAAAAACACAGCCTTTTGCAATAGCAGATAGACTTGACAATAAGTAAACCCGTTTGTTTGTTGTAAATTCTTCGATGGGAAAGTTATTTACTGCACCATCATAAATGACCGAAACACCTAACATGACAATAATCGCACCGATTGAAGATAGCACAATAATCCAGGAGCCATGCAAAACTAATACAAAAATAAAAAAAGAGTCTAAGGTGTAAAAGGCCAATGCACCATAGCTTAGATAGGCAATTAAGCGAAGGAAGTAATCAAGAGAATTTTTAATACATTTTCTCATCTTGTACACCCAAATTTTCTATGAAATACGTGTATGAACTCCACGTAAATAGCTCTCCCATTTATGTGCTGACTGATGAAATGAAGGCCAATCACGTTTAGCAATTCTGTGTTGATAAGGCACTTTAACTGTTAATGGATTGCGTGGCACATTATTAATTCTAAATTCGTAATGAAGATGTGGACCAGTTGCTAATCCACTACTGCCAACATAACCTATAATCTGTCCTTGTTTAACATAACTACCTGCCTTTAAGTGTGGTGTAAAGCGTTGCATATGCCCGTAAACCGTTGTATAACGTCGATTGTGACGAATCATAATCATACGACCATACCCACCTTTCCAGCCCTTAAATGAAATCCGTCCATTTGCTGTTGCTTGTACAGGTGTGCCGTAAGGTGCAGCAAAATCAATTCCGTGATGTGCGCGAATATGGTGTAATATAGGGTGCATACGGCGTTCACTAAAACCTGAGCTGATGTGAGTGTATTGAAGAGGTGCGCGTAAAAAAGAACGCTCTAAACTATAGCCCTCGGGCGTGTAATAATGCGTTGTGTTTGCATGATCAACAAAACGAATGGCTGTGTATTGTTTGCCACGATTAATAAACTTAGCAGCTATAATAGGCCCATAATGGGCTGGTTTGTCATTGAAATCTTCAACATAGTAAAGCAGTGCGAATCGATCTTGACTACGAATATCACGCGAAAAATTTATATCGTGTTCAAAAATATGAGCTAACTGCGCAACTATTGTGTTAGGGATATGATGTTGATTGGCTGCACTGTGCAATGAACTCTGAATCAGAACATTTTGATAAACAAGATGTTGTTTAACGGCTCTTTTCAACCAATGTACCGTTGCTTTATGCCCAGATATACTCACCTCTAGTTGTTTCTTTGAGCTGAATGTATAAAGTAGACGCTTCAGATGGCCATGCTTATTTGATTCAAGTAGCAGCGTATTCCCAGGGGTCAGATGATGCAATGCTTTTGCTGCCTTTTTATTTTTTATGATGAGAGGGATACACTTATTCATATGGCGAGCTTTTAATAATTTAGTGATAGAATCTCCACGTTTGATTATAAGTTTATGGTGTTTGGGAGCGATCTTTTTATTTTTTAAGACATGTTTTTTTGGTGGTATTTTTTTTACTTTAGGTGTCGCGTCTTTCCGAGCCAAATTTAAATGAACTGTCTTTCGATGGGGCAATGTTTTAATCGGCCGATCTTGTTGTGTATGCAACCTTGGCTTAGCTGTCGCTAGTATGTGTGGCACGGTCGTGCAGATGGGTGGTCTGGGGTTGCTTGTCGATAGACTTATCCCAGCAAAAATTAATTCAATGAGTTGTAGCCCAATGAGTATTGCAACAATAAGCCCCGCTTTACGGGGATATGTCCCAATCCATTGACACCCACGTTCAACAAGTCGTTGCGAAAATTGAAATAATTTATTCATATATATTGGGCATCAAATCTGCGTCAGGCACTCTTTTTTTCTAACTTTCTAAAAACCTAAAGACTAAAAAGCATGTAACCTAGGTCGTATTATACGTTAATGACACAGGATTAACAATACACAATAGCGATTTTAAGCAAACTCTCAAGCTAGAACATAAGCTTGCGTCTCTAAGCAAAAGGCAATTAAATTTGAACCCCAGACGCATCCCCCATCAATTGAATAGATATTCGGTCTAGGTGTATCAGTGCGCAACGTCGACCAATGACCGTGAATGATGTGTAGTGAGTAACTGCATCGTTTTGGGTGATCAAACCAAGGGACTAAATATGCTGGCTGTGAGCCAGGCGCACCATTGTGCAGAAAATCTAGCCCACCTTCAGCGTCACAGAACCGTATCCGTGTCAATGCATCACAAATAAAGTTAAGTCGTGCTTGCCCCTTTAGTTGGTCAGACCATACATATCGTCTCTTTTTATCACGATGTAGTAGATAATGTTCAAATCCATCGAGAAATGATGCGTAATGAGGTGAGCGCATACAGGTTGCTAGTTCTTCAGCACAGGCACGTGCTTGCTCTAGATCCCATTGTATAGGGACTCCAGCATGTACCATAAGGTAAGGGGTATCAGCTTCTTCATACAAAAATGGCTGTTGACGCAGCCAATCACACAAAGCTTGGCAATCAGGTGCTTTTAAGACAGCTTCGATACCAGAATCTCTATCACGCAGATGCTCTCCTACACCCGCAAATAATGTTAGCAAATATATTTCATGGTTCCCCAATACGAGGTGGGCTACATTGCCAAGACTTTTGACGAAACGTAGAACCTCCAAGGATTGTGGCCCACGATTAACCAGATCCCCCGCAAACCATAAGCGGTCATTTTTTGGATTAAATTGAATCTGTTGTAGCAATCGTTCTAATGTACTAAAGCAGCCATGAACATCACCAATTGCATAGGTCGCCATACTATAAATGTTCCTGAAGGTCTGAGGGTTGGAATCCAATCAGAGACCGCTCCCACTGCTAACTTAATTCCATCATTCTCTGGTGTCGACTAACCTCGACACACTACATCTGTGTACACTCACACCGCTAGATAGTCGCTAACTGTCCTAGTGGAGGCTTCTTGCGACCCGTAGATGTCTGATTACAACTACCTTTCGACATAACAGGCTTGCTGCACCTATAGTTATGTAGGAACTGCTTTACACAAACGCTTTGCCCAAGCGCATCAGCAATAGCAAACTCTTTGATATTCTTATCTGCTAAGTAATGCTATCTATCTTCGCCCAAACATCAAAGTTACTCAATACTATTCTGGGTGAAGAATTCCGCACAAAAGGTTAAATCAGCCTAGAATGTATATCGTGGGCATTTATGCCATAGCTGGATTAGAGCTTATTACCTTGCTTGTATAATGCCGTTCAAGTACTACACTCACACCTTCAGCTTCTTCAATTGCCTTTGGCTTGGTGATCTGTAAACGTAACCATGTCAGATTAAATGATTGATGCAACCAATCCGCCATCTGTTTAACTAAGGTCTCCAAAAGATGGAAATTTGTCTGCTTAACCCAATCAGTTAATTGGTGCACAACCGACTCATAGTTAAGGCTAACCCCTACAATATCGTCCTTGTCAGCTACTCCTTCTATGATAATTGGCATGGTCAAATCAATAAAAATTATCTGATCATGACGTCGTTCACTGGGATGAATCCCTAACTGACATGGAACACATAACTTACGAATGTGAACAGTTTCAACTGAAGAATATGACATATTTAAACTATGCTAACCAATTTATTTTATTTGTCAGTCCGTTGGTCACTACCCTTTGGGCAATACCAAATAAATTTCAATAAACCAATAGCCAGCAAAATAGGCAACATAGTCTCAAAGAACCGTATAACAGCCGCAACAAAGGGCGTAAATTTGGCAGGACTAATACTAATCAGTACCCCTGCTAAAAGTGCTGTTAGTGTCCCCAGTCCTAAAATTATCTTTTTACAAGACTTACAACAATCTGTATGACATTTCATGTATAAAACTCCTTATCATTTAAAATTAAAATAGTTCCGACTTCGCCAGCAAGTTCAAACATTTTACATTGCCCATGAGTTTCCTTTCAAGCTATATAGGTAACATCAGCAACGTCTAACCACCGACTCATCACAACTTTGACATCCTCACTTCCCTGAAGGAAGGTCATTCCTGAATAGAGACTCGGGCTGCCAATATATCACTCATTTGCAGGGAAGCTGTGATTCACGGAAGTTGCTAACGCACCTTCTCCACATGCTAACTTGGCATGCCCTGCCACTAAAAGCAGACTGATTCCACACAACCCCACCTTACTCCAAACAAACTGGCAACAACACGAAAACTGTTTTGAGCGACTTGTTCAGCCCTTGGCTTTATCCTAAATTTATACGCTCTCCTTGCTTTTTGCTTTCATGGCGAGAGTGTACTGTTGATCTATGAGAATGTCAAGAAATATTAGAACAGGTGGGCACTGCTCATTTAATATGCACGTAATATGCACGTGCATTTGGACTTAAAAGAGATGCTCAACTAGCGGTGTGTCCCCAAGGAATGGGTTTTATGGCACGTACGATAACATGCTTTTATAATTTGCGATTGACACTACGTAATAACATTGATATCATGAAGGGACTGTAAGAAATTAGGATAGGTTCGGTGATTGATATTTGGAGTATCGGTAGGTGTATCAAAACTTTTTGGAGGTCACTTTGTGTGTTCATTTCTGCGATCTTTGGTGCTCTTGCGCCCTATATTCACGAATGGATGGAAACGACAAGATCTCTTTATTGGCTATTTGTGGTACTGCTGCCATTTTTTGTTCTTAATACAGTTTTGCTGTCTTACTTATTATTGATTCCTTCTAGTATTTTTTGCTTCTTCAGCTTTAGATATGATTATCAAAGACGAAAAACCATACAAGATGAACTGAGTAATATTAAAGATTGCATTTTAGCAATTAATGTAGGTGTCCAAGACGGTGATAAGGACAGTACTCCATCCAACTTTTCAAAAATCTCCGATAATGATAAAAAACTTGTATATTTACTCAATTTTGGCATCATGTTAGTCTCCACCTTAGCAACATGGATCACCATTTTCACATTCACAGGCCTACCATTTGTTCTGCAGGTCGTCCTGCCAATTCTTAACTTGCTTTTGCTCGTTTTTGCAGTTGTGTCCCTTGTCAAAGGATATGTTTGCAAAGAAAGTGATGTGCTCGACTTAGGAAAAGCAAATAGATGTGAGAGTCTACTTGAAGAATTTCTCGCAGTGGCTGAATACAAACTCAGTAGTGCTTTCCAACAAGCCTACGTCGGGGTGTGTGAAAAGGCAGATAAAAGTGTGGAATTACTTAGTAATGATGGGAAAAAAATTGCTATCAACTCATCAGGAAAAGTAGCCTTTCCGCCACGTAAGAGGCATTACCAGTTCTTATTTGCCCTTTCTGTTGCACTCATCACTGGTTTATTCATGTTGTTCTTTAACCTTCCATGGGTAATGATTGCCATCTTCACAAATCTCTTTGGTATAATCGCTACCATCGGGTGGCAACACGTGACAGATATCGAATACAGAAATTTGACGAACGAAGATCTTATTACTAAGGAAGACCTCGATAGGATCTGTAGTGACATTACCCCCGAACAGAAGGAGACCATTATCCATCTCTTAAGGTTAAAGTACAATTATATGTACAAAAAAATGGATCAGGAATGGCATATTCACTATGAAAAAATTAGCTGGTTTTTGCAATTTATCTATGTTGCAGCCCCAATATTCTTGCTGTTCCATTTGCTCGTCCCTACTCTTGTCTGGCAAATGACACCTTTTTTTGCCTTTGGAGCCTCTGCGTTACTCACGATAGTAGCAGCTTACTATTATGCAAATATCTTGTATCGCAAACATGATAATATGTTTAATTTTGATTTATCTTATAAACTAAGTGTTAAGCCACTGATCAATACACTTAATGTGGTGGATGCTTCTGTGATGACAGAGGTGCAACTAATAGAATCAAAATCACCCAAGATGGAAGCAGTAGCTCTAATAAGTTAACCCTGTGGTCGATCAAGAAAAGCCCAAGTTGTGGAGGGTCTTAGTGGGATAGAGATCTATAATTATCCATTAACAATTGGTACGAAAATAGATCACATCACTATCTTGGACAATATAGTCTTTACCTTCAAGGCGCATATGGCCTTTCTGTTTAGCTTCTTGCTCACTACCACATTGGATAAAATCTTGATAAGAAATTACTTCGGCACGGATAAAGTTGTTGGCAAAATCGGTATGAATTACACCAGCAGCTTGTTGAGCCGTTGTCCCTATACGAATAGTCCAGGCTCTCAGTTCTTTAGGACCAACTGTAAAAAAGGTTTGTTGACCCAGTAATTGATAAGCTGCTCGAATGAGTCGGTGCAATCCAGGTTCTTCTAAGCCAAGATCAGCAAGGAAGGCTAAACCTTCTTCTTGTGGCAATTCAGCAATCTCAGCTTCAAGTGAAACGCAGATGGCTAAATAATCTGCATGCTTGGCTTCAAGGTACGTCTGAAGCTCGTTCAAGTAAGGTGAGGCAAGATCATAGTCATCGATATTAGCAACATATAGTGTGGGTTTACAGGTGAGAAGATTGCACGCATGTAGGGCAACTTGTTCAATTGAGTTGTAGCCTGCTAGATCTGGGGGATGACCTTCGCCTAATTCTACCAGAGCTCTTTGCAGTACCGCATGTTGTTTCTTGATTAAATCATCCCCTGTCTTCAAACCTTTATTGAGTTTAATGAGCATTTTCTCTAGTGTCTGCATATCTGCAAGGCAGAGTTCTGTTTCGACAGTTTCAATATCAGCCACTGGATCAATATTGCCTTCAATATGACTGACATTATCATCTTTAAAGCAGCGCACCACATGAATATTGGCGTTTGTTTCACGTATATGGGCAAGAAACTGATTTCCAAGCCCCTCACCTTTTGAAGCACCACGTACTAACCCAGCTATATCAACAAATTGCATATAAGCAGGCAATACTTGCTGGGGCTTTGTCAGTTTTTCCAAAACCGCTAGACGTGGGTTGGGGACGGTTACCATGCCAGTGTTAGGCTCGATGGTGCAAAATGGATAATTGGCAGCTTCAATACTGGCGCGTGTCAGGAGGTTGAATAATGTTGATTTGCCCACATTGGGCAAACCGATAATTCCACATTTAACACTCATTATTTTTTTTCTCACACGGTTGATGTAGCTGACGAAAAGCACGTTCAAACTCGCCAGCTAATAGATAGGGAATAATACTGAGCCCTCGATCAATAGCATGCCTGATAAGCAATTCTTGTTGTGTGCTCGGTGCTTTTAATACGTATGATAAGGGCTGCTCACTACCTTCTGGACGACCGATACCTAAACGTAAGCGTAAAAAGGCACGGCTATTTAAATGCTGGATGATATCGCGTATACCATTATGCCCACCATGTCCATTGCCTTGTTTCAGGCGAATTTTTCCTGCTGGAAAATCAAGTTCATCATGGACTACAAGTACCTGTTGAGGCGGAATTTTATAAAAGCGACAGCAGGCAGCAACTGCGCGACCACTGTTATTCATATAAGTTTCTGGTATTAGAAAACGACACGTGTGGGGCATCGTACTAATCTGCACAAAACTTCCAAAAAATTTTTTCTCTAATTTCGGTTGAACGTGATGCGCATCACATAAAGCCTGAACAAACCAAACACCTATATTATGTCGCAGATTGGCGTGTTGCATCCCTGGATTGCCTAAGCCAACAATCAACGAAATAGGTAACCCTGGCTTATCAGTATTGATGGTCACTCTTTTGATTTGTCATCTTTGTCTTCGCCATCTTCAGCATCTTCATCCGTCTCTACTGCTTCAGATTCTTCTTTTATAGTCGGTATGTGAACACTAGCGAGCGCTAGACTTTGTTTAAGTAAGGTTAATTCAACACCCTCAGGAATCTTAATATCAGACAAGTAGATGGACTCGTTTAGTTTCAAACTAGATAAATCCACCTCGATCCCAGCAGGAATTTTACCTGGTAAACACTGAACTTCAATCTGAGTGGTAATATGATTGACAACTCCACCCTCACGCACCCCAGGAGACTTTTCTTCGTTGATGAACTGAAAGGGTACCATCACAATAATTTTTGTCTTTGCATCGACACGCAAAAGATCAGTGTGTACAACAAATCGTGTGACTGGATGTCTCTGTATTGCTTTTATAATTACTTGTTCGACAATGGGCTTATCATGACCACTAATATGAAGTGACAGCATCTTAGTACGGCTACTGCGATCCTTCAGTAATTTGATCATTTCATTGTGGCATAGTGATAGGCTTGAATTTTCTTTTCCTTTCAATCCATAAATAATGGCAGGCACTCTATTTCTCCGTCTTAAACGACGTGCATGACTACTCCCTTGTTCGGTTCTAATTTCCGCGCTAAGACTGGTCATATTGTATTCTCCTAATTATTAGGTTGGCCATCTCCTGGCTCATTAAACATCGAACGCAAGGATTTCTTTTTGCTGACACGATAAATAGTTTCAGCTAAAAGTCCACTCAAGCTAATCTGTCGTATTTTAGAGCAATTTTGACTATTTGTCGATAGTGGAATACTATCACACACAATAAGCTCATCTAACATCGATTCTTCAATCGTAACCAAAGCACGTCCCGACAAAATAGGATGCGTACAATAAGCTATAATTGACTTTGCTCCATTCTTCTTAAGTGCCTCTGCTGCCCGTGTTAATGTACCAGCAGTATCAATAATGTCATCGACTAATAAGCAATGTCGCCCATTAACATCACCGATAATATTCATTACCTCTGTTTGATTAACTTTGACACGACGTTTGTCAATAATTGACAGATCCGCATCATTTAAGCGTTTAGCAATTGCACGTGCACGCATCACGCCACCTACATCGGGCGAAACAACAATTGGATTTTCAATCTCTAGCCTTTTGACATCCGCAATTACCAATGGAGAGGCATAAACATTGTCAACAGGATTATGAAAAAAACCTTGAATTTGATCAGCATGTAAATCTACTGTAACAACACGCCTAATGCCCACCGATGTCAGCATATCAGCAACAACTTTGGCAGAAATGGGCACACGTGCTGAGCGCACACGCCGATCTTGGCGTGCATAAGAAAAATAAGGCATGACAGCAATAATTGTACTTGCTGAAGCACGTCGCAAGGCATCTGCCATAATCATCAATTCCATAAGATTATCGTTACAAGGTGCGGATGCTGATTGTAGAATAAAAACCTCCTGCCCTCGCACGTTTTCCAGAATCTCAACCATAATTTCACCATCGCTGAAACGGCCAACCTGCACCTTCCCTAGCGTAATACCTAACTCCTCAGCAACTCTATGTGCCAATTCTGGATATGCATTACCTGTGAATAATCTCATATTTTTTCTGTGCCGTAGCCCCCACCATCCAAGACGGAGAAGAAAGCACCCTCCATTGTTTTGTCTAGTACAAATATGTTGCTGAATCGTTGACCTTCGCAGGCCAATATCTCCTCACCAACTTTAAGAGAGGATTTGTGACATACTCCCGTCGCCAACTATTCTAGCGGAGGCTTCTTGCGACCCGCAGATGTCTGATTACAACTACCTTTCGACATAACAGGCTTGCCACACCTATGGTTATGTGGGAACTACTTTACACAAACGCTTTGCCCAAGCGCATCAGCAATAGCAAACTCTTTTATATTCTTAGCTGCTAAGTCGTGCTACCCATCTCCACCTAAACACTAAAGTTACTCAATGCTATTCTGTGTGGAGAATTCCGCACAAAAGGTTAAACTAGTCAGCCATTCTAAAAAAACAGACAACAATCTCCACCATTAAGGGCGGTGTGGTCGATAAATTGCCATCGACAGTTTGGCTGGGGCGCCAGGATTCGAACCTGGGATCACGGGATCAAAACCCGATGCCTTACCGCTTGGCTACACCCCAACAAAAACCTCAGCTGTCATTCTGCTCATTATCTAAGCTTCTGTCAATGAGTTTATACAAAATATCTCAAACACTACGCCTCTACTGTTGCTAATGATCTACGATAATCGATATTGTCTAGGTTAATCTATGCCGTCAACACAATTACCAGCGTGGACATGTTCATTGACTAGCACCTAACACAACATCATCGTTATTTTTTGCATGAGAATCATTCTTTAAGTCCATTGCTGATCTGCCCCCATTCAGACGCCCACATCCAGATGGATAAGTTAATTCCTTGTGAATCCAGCGTTATTAACTCTTCTATTTTTCACTGTAAAAAGCAACTTATTTGATAGTTATGGCTTGGTTATGTACAAGAATTAATGTAGCACGAGGTCGCTGGTATGGGTTGTGTTAATGGGGGAGCAGCCGAAAAATGCAGATGCCTGTTGGAGAGCATGGTAGTCATACCCTATACTGGGACAGTTGCGACAAGCGCAAATGAAAAATTAAGATATCAATTAAAATTAAGGGAATAAATAATGAAAACTATATGTGTACGAAAAAGCCTTGTGCTTGCGAGCTTGCTTGCTAGCG
>PIWD01000038.1 GCA_003354005.1 Gammaproteobacteria bacterium
TTAAAAAACAGCAAATGAATAGTGAGCTTCCTGTTTGGGAGCAGTTTTATGCACTCGCTGGATAATTGTATCCAGAATACAAGCATCCTTTGATCCAATAAAACTTTGCAACACAACCTTAGCGGGAGCTGCTGGTGTTATACGTATTTAATGGACAATTGCCTATTATTCTCAAGAATTCGGGTTGATAGGCGCACCTTTGTTTTAATACCACATAGATGCCATAATTTATGAGCAAAATCTGTCGGCGCATGACTACAATAAAATTGAGGGGCGGGGTTAGAACTGCCTTCACTTAATGTATTACACTGGCTGAGCAATGCCTGCGCTTCTAATGCAACAGCGTATGATGGGTCAATATATCGTACAGAGCTTGGCAATAGAGACTCGATTATCGAGCGAATCAGAGGATAATGCGAGCATCCATAGATTAAGGTGTCCAGTTCTTTATCTTCGAAGAAGGGTCTTAGATAAGTTTTTGCTTGGTTTTTTAAAGTAGAATTTGCCAGTTCAGTTGGATTGAATTGGTTTAATTCAATAAGTGGAACGAACATAGGGCAGCTTATGGTGCTTATCTTTCCTGTAAAGCTGTGTTGTCGGAAAATATGTTCATGGGCACGACTGCTTGCAGAGGCTGGTGTTGCGATTATCCCTATTTTTTTACAGGTCGCATTGTTTGCTATGCTGCGCGCAAGTGGGCGAATCATCCCAATAAGGGGCACATGAAATTGATTTGATATGGCGTCTAAAGCAATCGCTGAGCTTGTATGACAAGCAGCAATCACTAACTTTGCTCCAATTTCATTCTGGAACCAGCTTATGATCTTACTCGTGTAGCCAATCAATTGCTGCTTTGATTTATTGCCATAAGGCAAGTTAGCGGTATCACCAAGGTAAATAAACTGTTCTTTGGGCAATAGTGTTAGTAAGGCACTTAAGACGCTGATGCCACCAATACCACTATCATATAGCCCGATGGGCTGTTGTTTAATCGAGTTATTCACTTTTTTTGCTAGTCCATAGAAATTTCACACGATTTTGGACGCCCGTGAGTATATCCCAGCTTAGATTTTCTGTGTGAGCAGCAACACGCTCAACAGGCAAATGATTGCCCCATAGTATTACTGGGTCTCCAATTTTAGCATTTGGACATCGCCTTAAATCAACGCTCATCATATCCATTGAAATACGACCAATAAGTTGGCACTCAGTTTGATTAACGCGTATAGGGGTACCATCTTTTGCTGTTAAGGGGTAACCATCACCGTAACCAAAGGCGATCACACCAACGGGCATATCTTCGGGACATTGATATCTTGCTCCATAGCCAATGTTGGCTCCTTTTGGCCTATTCTGCACAGAAATTAAGTTTGTTTGTAGAGTCATCACAGGTCTTAAGTTCAAAGATTCAGCGGACTGTCCTGGTATAGGGGATACGCCATAAAGGGCAATGCCAGGCCTAACATAATCATAATAGTGTTCAGGAAAATGAAAAATTCCAGCCGAATGGCATAAGCTAAATTCACTTTTAATTTGTCTCGTTAGCCTTGAGAAGGATTGAATTTGTTCATAGTTGAGTGGGTGATCGATTTGATCAGCACAGGCAAGATGTGATAGAACCCTGATAGGCTTTGCAATTTTTTTGTGCTTAATTAGCCTTTTGTAATAAGATACTGCTTGTGAAACGTTGAATCCGAGGCGACACATACCAGTATTTACTTTTATCCAGCTTTGTAATGGCAGAGGGAGC
Source organism: Gammaproteobacteria bacterium (assembly GCA_003354005.1). Taxonomy (GTDB): domain Bacteria; phylum Pseudomonadota; class Gammaproteobacteria; order PIWD01; family PIWD01; genus PIWD01. The sequence goes on from PIWD01000038.1 coordinate 1,751, forward strand.
TTGCTTTTTTCTAACCAATCGATCTGCGCTGCATTGTGAAAGACAACATGGAACTTTTCTTCGGATGCGACAATTAATCCATTTGCTTCAAATACACCTTCAGCCAACAGAATAGGAGTCTTAATGCCAATCTTTCGCAAGGCAAGTGCCTCATCGATAGAGGCAACACCTAGCATATCAGCTTCTTGATCAAGTCTCAGAGCAACAGAGCGCAGGCCATGACCATAAGCATTTGCTTTAATCATAGCGATGATCTTTGCAGGTGTAACCCTCCTTTGAATGATCCTTAGATTATGCAACAGGTGATCTGTTGATAGAATTGCGAGTGCTGTACGGCTCAACAGAAATTAACTCTTAAATTTTTCCTCAACAAACAAGACATGTTTGCCATGACGCTTTGTTTTTTCATTCCATGCGCGTGGATCAAACTTATAAATCCGTAATTTCTCGGCATTTTTAGGGTTTTTTGCATTTTTTGGTTTTGTCGTTGTTGTAAAGTACCCCGTTGATACACCACCTTGTTTGTTGCCAGTTGATCGCAACTGTATAATGTTTTTTTTCTTGCTGCTTTTGCTTTCTTTTGCCATGGGCACTCCCACCTTTTTGTGTCGTGTAGATTAGACTAAACCCGTTAACGCTTGCTCTTACCATTGAGATCATCAAGAACTTTTTCGATGCCATACTTGTCGATAAGGCGTATGGCCTTCGTTGACAAGGTCAAACGTAGGTAACACTTCCGACTTGGCACCCAGACGCGCTTACTCTGTAAATTTGGATTAAACTGGCGCTTTGTTTTATTATGCGCGTGCGACACATTATGACCTGCCATCGGTCGCGTACCAATTACTTCACATACTCTTGCCATAAAACTAGCCTCCACTCCTGCATCACTACACTGACACTCCCCATATCTAAAGATAGGGGCGTTACGCTCATTTTCGGTAAAGAAAGGGGAAGAATACTATAAAAAAACTTAAAATGCTAGTTGATTCTTCCTATTAAAATTTTATACTAACACATTGAGATTGAGAGGGCGAGTTTCCTTTGTATTTAACTAACATTATCAGTTTATCACATCAGGTAGGCAGCCCCCTAGACACGCAATTCTGAAAGCACAAGAGCGATATAGGCAAAACAAAATTAAACCCATAGGTTATGTATGAGTCGGGTTAAGCATCAAGTTCAATATCGTCAAGCAAAGAATGCTAAGCGTCGTCGCTGGTTTAATCCAAGATTACTGCCTTTTCTTGTGCCAATACTCATAGTTGGCACGATATATCCTTTACTTTATTATCGATATTTTAGGGTGCAACACGTTAAAATGACGGGTGTTTGGCAACATCTCAATCGACAAGCATTGAGTACAGTTGTTGAGCCATATGTTCATACAGCACTGTGGCACGTTGATATTTATCAATTGCAACACTTATTACAGGAGAGTCCTTGGGTTGCCAGTGCACATATTCAGCGCGTGTGGCCAGGCACGCTTGTGATTCATCTAACTGAAAAAACCCCCTTTGCCAAGTGGCGAGAACGTGGATTATTCACGCCTTACGGTAAATTGTTTAGACCACTTGATCTGCTTACGGCTCAGCATCTTCCCTTGTTATGGGGGCCAGAGGGAAGTGCAACATTAGTATGGCAGCGTTATAAACAAATGGCACGCCTATTGACTCCATTGCATTTAGAAATCAATAAAATTGAGTTAAATAATCGTGAAGCCTGGAAATTACGTTTAAATAATGGTACATTAATCCAGCTTGGTCGTGATAAAATTTTGGCACGACTACAACGTTTGGTGCTTATTTATCCTAAAATAATGAAGCATCGGAATACAGATGTAAATGTGATTGATTTGCGTTACACTAATGGTTTGTCAATTCGGTGATTTTTTATTGCTTATATTTAAAGTGATAGATGAGATATTTTACATAGTCAATTGTTTTTCCAGGTGGATGCACGTAGAGGATTACTGTCAATGACTTGGTGGACAATGGGTAAATGCAGACATGTTTAAAAGAACAGAAAAAAACCTTGTTGTTGGTTTGGATATTGGTACGACTAAGGTTGTTGTATTGGTTGGTGAGTTACTTGATAATCAGGGCATTGAAGTTATTGGCGTTGGTTCACATCCTTCTTGTGGTTTAAAACGTGGTGTTGTAGTCAATATTGAGCGCACTGTACAGTCTATCCGTAAGGCAGTTGAAGCTGCAGAACTTATGGTTGGGTGTCGGATTCATTCAGCATTCACAGGTATCGCTGGTGCGCATATCAGCAGTTTAAATTCGCATGGCATTGTTGCAATTCGTGATCGTGAAGTCGGTGAATTTGATGTAGAGCGCGTTATTGATACAGCTAAGGCTGTTGCGATCCCAGCAGATCAGAAGATTTTACATGTTTTACCCCAAGAATTTATCGTTGATCACCAGCGCGCTATTCGTGAACCTATCGGCATGGCTGGTATTCGTTTGGAAGTGCGCGTACATATTGTGACTGGATCAACAGGAACAGCTCAGAATATTGTTAAATGTGTTGAACACTGTGATTTACAAGTTGGAGACATTATATTAGAACAGCTTGCATCTAGTTATGCAGTCTTAACAGAAGATGAGAAAGAACTAGGTGTTTGTATGATTGACATCGGCGGTGGCACCACTGACATAGCTATTTTTATTGATGGTGCAATTCAACATACATCTGTGATTCCAATTGCAGGTGATCAGGTTACCCATGATATTGCCATTGCATTACGTACACCGATGAAAAGTGCTGAGCAGATCAAAAAAGAACATGCTTATGCTATCAGCCGAATGATTGAAGAGGGTGAAATGATCGATGTGCCTGGCATTGGGCCTCATGCATCACGTCAACTCTCTAAGAAAAAACTTTCCGAGATTGTCGAGGCACGTTATGAAGAATTGTTTAATTTAATTTATCTTGAAATTGAACGTACTGGCTTTAAAGAGAAACTTGCTGCAGGTGTCGTATTAACTGGTGGAGCATCACTTGTTGAAAGTGGTGTTGAACTGGCAGAAATTATTTTAAATATGCCTGTGCGATTAGGTGCTGCACGTGGTGTCAGTGGTCCCCAAGAGGTAATTGGCAACCCAATTTATGCGACAGGTGTTGGCCTATTGATTGCAGCGTGCAAGCAGGGCAGTGATTTTGGCATGTCAGCTTTGCAGTCACCTGATGAGGTGAGCATGTGGCGTCGTATGAGGCGTTGGTTTAAAGGGAACTTTTGATGCTCAATGTGAAAAGAGGAACAAATAATGTTTGAATTGCTAGATGAAGTGTCGCAGAAAGGTGCTGTCATAAAAGTCATTGGGATTGGGGGCGGTGGTAGTAATGCGATCGAGAACATGGTGGATGCAGGTGTTGAAGGGGTTGAATTTATTGTTGCAAATACCGATATGCAGGCTCTTCAAAAATCAAGTGCATCCCATATCATTCAACTCGGTGAAGAAATTACTAAAGGTCTAGGTGCTGGAGCAGATCCTAGCATCGGTTATAAGGCAGCAGAAGAAAGTCGAGATATTATTTCTGATGCAGTGAAAGGTGTTGATATGCTATTTATTGCTGCAGGTATGGGGGGTGGAACAGGCACGGGTGCAGCACCCGTTTTTGCAGAAATTGCTAAAAAACAGGGCATCTTAACCGTCGCAGTGGTAACAAAACCATTCACCTTTGAAGGTCGTAAGCGAATGTTAATTGCTGAACAGGGCATTAAAGCTTTATCAAAGCATGTTGATTCCCTAATCACCATTCCGAACAACAAGCTCTTAAGTGTATTGGGTAAAAGTATTACCTTATTGAATGCCTTTAAAACAGCAAATAATATTTTATTAGGAGCCGTACAAGGTATTGCAGAACTGATCACACGACCTGGTTTGATAAACGTTGATTTTGCTGATGTGCGTACGGTGATGTCTGAAATGGGCATGGCGATGATGGGGACTGGTACTGCCAGCGATGATGAGAGAGCTCGTGTTGCAGCAGAGGCGGCTATTTCTAGCCCATTATTAGAGGACGTTGATTTGTCACAGGCATTGGGGGTGCTAGTCAATATTACTGCAGGTCATAACATGTCCATTGGTGAATTTGAAACAGTGGGTGATACCGTTAAAGCGTTGACCTCAGAGCAAGCTACCGTGGTTGTGGGTGCCGTTATCGATTCTGATATGACAGATGAATTAAGAGTAACGGTAGTGGTAACAGGCTTAGGGCGCGAAGGAGAGGAGCAAAATAGTGGTGTTGAAAAATATCCGCATACACAGGCTTCAATGCAGGGATCACAAGAAATGAAAATAGCGGTCAATGAACAACAATCTGATAAACCATCGGTATTACGGACTAAGAAAATTATAAATCCACCTTCTCAACTCGATGAAGACGATGTAGAATACCTGGACATTCCTGCTTATCTTAGAAAGAAGGCATATGAAGGGGTGAAAGAATAAGAAATGTCAGCATTGACTATTTCAGTTGTCAAACAAAGGACGTTATGTGAAGAAATACAAGCTAAAGGAGTTGGGCTACATACAGGCAAACAAGTTGCCTTAACATTACGACCAGCCCCAATTGATGCTGGCATCGTGTTCAGGCGTGTTGACTTAGATCCTGTTGTTGAAATTCCAGCCTGCTTTGAACAAGTTAGTGGAACTTTGTTGGGAACGACCCTGCAAGTTGATGATGCGAGCATTACTACCGTTGAACATCTACTATCTGCTTTTTCGGGACTCGGCGTAGATAATGCGTATGTTGACCTAGATGGCATTGAAGTGCCAATTATGGATGGTAGTGCCATGCCTTTTGTATTTTTGATTCAATCGGCGGGCATCTGTGAGCAGAATGCACCTAAGAAATTTTTACGCATCTTAAAACGAATTGAGGTGTGCGATCAAGATAAATGGGCTGCAATTGAGCCATTTAATGGTACGCGCCTAACCGTTGAAATTATTTATGATCATCCGCACACTGGTTTCAGTGTATCGAATCGAAAACTAGATTTTCAATTTTCAAGTACTGCTTTTGCTAAAGAAATTAGTCGTGCACGCACATTTGGGTTTCTCTCCGATGTTGAAGCACTGAAGGAAAGAAATCTAGCTTTGGGTGGCAGCTTAGATAATGCGGTTGTATTAGATGAACGAGAAATCCTAAACCAAGAGTGCCTGCGCTTCAGTAACGAATTTGTGCGCCATAAACTACTCGATGCACTAGGTGATCTTTATTTGCACAAATATCATTTTATTGGTGCGTTTTTTGGCTATAAATCAGGTCATCATTTGAACAACAAACTCTCTATTAAGTTGATGAACGATCCATCATCTTGGGAGATTGTAACCTTTCCTCAGAATGAACTTCCGATTACATTTTGACATACTCACCTGCCTGAAAGAAGGCGATTCCTGAACTGTTGCTTTATGAGAATGGCAAGAGATATTAGTACAATCAGGTGCTGTTCATTTTGAAATAAGGGGTTTCATCTTACCTGATGCTACTTCTTCTTTATTCGTTCATGTGGTTAACTATAACTCACTTTACGTATCTTTTTGCCAGCAGAGTACTTCCATTAGCAATGTCGCGACTAAACAGAGTATCTTCACTACTGAAATCAACGGTTTTACCATAGGCTTGCCCTTTGTTAGCCACTTGCCCGAATACAATCTTATCTGCGCAAATATCTTTGACTTCCATGACCTTTTCCCCAAGCATTCTCATATCAGTACTTTTTAAGTACGATATTGTAATACTACTATCATCAAGAAATCTAATTTTTAATGATATTTTTTCATTAAGCAAAGCAGATTCAATTCTGTATTGGCGCAGGAAATATCCCCCAAGCACTATTGTTAAGATTAGTAGCACGCTGAGCACTATACAGCAGGGTACTAGTGGGATAATATGTGCGGACAACAGCACCAACAGTACAACTAATATTGTAAAGACAATAAAGGTCGCTAGACGTAACTTTTTCATAAAAAAACGCACACTCTCCTTCTAATAGAAACTGAAAATACAACTCCGCCTTGAGGACGGCAACATAATTATAAAAGATTGTCAACGTGATATCAGGTGCTCCCGCTAATTTTACAGGGACTCCCGCTGACACAACCCAAGCCAGCACCCCAATAATACATTAATTCTTGGCCACAGAATTAGCTGATCAAATAAGTCGTTTTTTACGGTGAAAAATAGAAGAGTTAATAACACTTGAGCCGATAAGTGTTTCTTGAGCTTCTGTTTCATTTTAGCACCCTCAATTGTTGCGAAAAATAAAATTGGAATGCCTCTTTATCCCTTGCTTAACAAGGATAAATTTATTCATCGGGAACTGCTGATATGATATACTCTCTATTCTTGCTTGCACCCCAGCAATTTTAAATTCAAAAATTAAATCGATGAATGGGTGAAATATATCAGTTTGTTATTTTTGGTAAAGATGATCACTTGTAGCTGGTGTCAAAAGCAGTATGACTCCAAATAATGGATGATCGAGGTAATTGATCTGATTAAAGGGCGTACGGCGGTGTTGGTGAAGGCTTATACATAGTGGCGTGGGAATGGTTTGACCTATAAATTGTTGCGGTGATATGGGGGGCAATTCTGATATATCAATTGTACAGAAATGTAGTAGAAGGCTTAAATCAGCGTAGCGATGCTGTCGTATCAAAAGTGTGCCAGATATCCTCCAGGGCAAAACAGAAGGCAAATCTTGATGGTTCGTTAAATAGACTGTTGCAGTATGTGATGGGTTGGTCGATTGATACCAACTGTGGTGGAATAGAATTTCTCCTATACCATTTTTTTCGATTTGTGTTGATAATTCGGTTAGCTGATGGTCAGAAGCTGGTAGATATCGATAGAGTGGGGATGTCTTTATTTGTATTGTAATATGATCAGATTGTGTGTCTAAATTTGCTGATGCTCGTAGCTCAATCCAACGCTTGGAGGCAATAAGAGGGCTTGCTTGACGCCATCGTTCTGCCCGCCAGGCACGTTGATCATTTTGCTTGAAAATCAACAGCTCAACACGACAGTAAGAAGAAGGCTTGGCCTTGGCAGGCGTGAAGACACAAAACAAATAGAGAAAGGCAAGTAAGTACAAACACTGCTGGGCATATTGTGTAGACCTAGGCCTACAAGCACTCTCTCGTGATGACTGTCTGATTGATAACATGGTGCTACGTTAACATGGTCTACAGGAGCTAATCCGCCACACTGCCCCCCTCACAATCAATTCAGAGAGGGGGATAAAGTATGCTACTTTACTACTACAGATAGCTGTTTAATATCAGCCACGAATTCTTTTAACGCTGCAATTCCTGTCTCTTCAGCATTGTCACACCATGCCTGTAAATTTTCTAGCAGTTCTTCACGATTTTTACGTGTCTGCTTCCAAATTTCCTGTAGCTGCACATAAAGTTGATAGACAGTCTCTAGGCGTTGGTTGACCGTTAACAATTGCTTCAGGTTGCACTGTTCTTCATCGCTCATATGCGTGCACTCCTGCTTGAGCAATTTTTTAACCCCTCGGGCAAATAAGGCTTTTTGCTGACCAGCCCTAGAACGCTCTTCTCGAAAAATAACAAGCAGGACTTCACGGGCATATTTATTCATCACATGGAATTGATTAATCAATAGAGCCTGTAAGGTTGCAAGATCAACTTCACCTACCTCATCTTTCCAAGATATCTGAGGTATAAGACGCTTAGGTCGTGCTAAACCCAATTTAGAGAAAATCCAAATATACATCCAGCCAATATCAAACTCCCACCATTTACTAGACAATTTAGCTGAGGTGCTAAAGGCATGATGGTTATTGTGTAACTCTTCCCCACCAATGATAATGCCGAACGGAATAAGATTTGTTGAACTATCTGAACACTCAAAATTACGATAACCCCAATAATGCCCAATACCATTGACTACCCCTGCTGAGAAAAGCGGCATGGTAATGATCTGCATACCCCAAACAATAAGCCCAATAAAACCAAATAGGAATAAATCAATGCTCAACATAACCAGTAAGCCTAGGCCATCACACGAAGTATAAACCTTACGCTCCAACCAATCGTCTGGTGTCTCGTTACCATAACGCTTAATCATATCCCTATCTCTACAGGCTCTCCTATAGAAGAAAAAACCCCCAAAGAATATAGCCTTAAGGCTATCTACCTGAGGGCTATGTGGATCACCCTTGGCATCAGAACAGGTGTGATGCTTGCGATGTACAGCAACCCACTCTTTTGTAATAATGCCCGTAGTTAACCATAACCAAAAACGGAAGAAATGACTAAGAATAGGATGCAGACTCACACTGCGATGCGCCTGACTGCGGTGTAGAAATATGGTAACAGCAATGATTGATATATGCATAAGTGCTAATGTCACACCTACATAGCCCCACGTACTTAGATGAATGAACCCCTGATACATAAAATTCTCTCCAATAATCTCTTAGTTAACATTAAAACCATCCCCTCACGCTGTAAGGGTTCGCGCATTGTATCACACTTTTTCAAAATCTACAACAGAGCTTTATGAATTTACTAGCTTTGAAGCTTTCTTATTTGCAGAGCTTCCGTCAATAACAACTTTCCTAGGCAGCCCACTAGAAGCAATCGATTTCCTTAAAGATTCCATAAAATGGAAGAGGCAACACAACCGAATTCCAGCAAAATTGTTAAAATGGCATATAATTTATATGCTCTTACCAATAACTATAAATGAAAGTAGTATAATATGTTAGAAGATGATAGCCATAACAAACAAGTAATAAAAGCTCGACGTATGCTTTATGTGAGAATATCACTCATTCTCACTTTTAGTGCATTTGTATTTTTTATTCCACCCCTGACTATATTCATTGCTATTTTGCTATATATTTGTATTTCTATGTTATCTTGTATTTACGCTTCCTCTAGATATTCTAAGCAGGTTAATATTGTTCTTATTAAAGAAAAAACACTCCTTTTAAGTAAGATAAATCGTGCACAAACTCATATTAATAACCTTTCTGGCACCTTACATAACGCACAGGAAGAAAAAACGGTTGTGTTGCAAAAATGAGCGGTATATAAGATAATATTTATTTAACCAAATATTAAAGGTAAAATTGATGATCAAATTTTCTGGAAGACATTTTCCGAAAGATGTTATTTTATGCTG